>CAVCSJ010000022.1:0-19749 GCA_963604895.1 bacterium | reverse complement strand
AATTTACAACAAATCTGCGGGATTTTATCATACCGTCATAAGAACCTTTCCGCTGGCCGATGGTCAGAGTGCGGCTCTCATCATTCCAGGTGACAGGGATTTCAGTATACTGACCGTTCTCGTAGTCATAGTTGTCGAATTCGTCCTCATAGAGGGTGAAAGAGCCGTCGGCTCCAGGATAGACTCTCAGTTCCAGCTTGTTCCAAGGCTTTTCGGTCGCGTACTGGACTTTCTCCGTAGTAAAAGGAACAATGGATCCGGCTTTCACATAGAGAGGGATTATGTCTATAGGACACTCCTTCGTGACGGTCTGTCCGCCCGCAATCCTGTCATTGGTCCAGAAATCCACCCATTCCGCATTGGACGGCAGGTAGACCTGCCGGCCGACTGACTTCGACTCGGCTGACCCTGCTTCGAGAACCGGAGCGACAAGGAAGGATTGGCCGTACATATACTCGTCACTGATGCCGTAGGCCGCCTTGTCTTCAGGAGCTTCGAAGTACAGCGGGCGGAGGAAGGTGTACGCCTCGTGAGCGGTCTTCCACGCGGTGGCGTAGTGGTACGGCAGCAGCGAGTAACGAAGGTTGATGTATTGCTCCTGCACGTCGAACGCCCAATATCCTCTCTCTCCGAACTGGTAAATCTCTCGAGGAGAGCCTGTTCCGTGCGCACGCATCATCGGGGTGAAGGCTGCGAACTGGAACCATCGGCAGTAGAACTCCTGATAGGCGGGATCTGTGTTTGCAGTGTTGTAGACGTTTCCGAACGGATGCCACCCGCCGATGTCGGTGTTCCAGTATGGTATTCCGCTGACGGCGAGGTTCAGTCCGGCAGGAATCTGCTTAGCGAAGACTTCCCAAGAGGCGCGGATGTCACCGCTCCAGGTGCCTGCGGCGTACCTCTGCGAGCCTGCGAATGCGGAGCGGGTGAGAATGTAAACTCGCTTGTCTGAAGTGGTTGCGCGCTGGTTCTCGTAGATGCCCTTGCTTACGAAGAGCGGGTAGGTGTTGCGGACATTGCGGAGCGCGCCCTCGGCGGTCTTCTGGTTGAAGTCGGACTGGCGCGTGTTGTTCAGCTCAGGCTCCGTGCCGTCCATCCACCAGCTGTCAAGTCCAGGAGCGAACATATTCTTGTTCATATGGGACCAGAACAGGTCGCGCGCGGACTTGTTGAAGACGTCGTAGACCTTGGCCACGTTTGGAAAAGTCTGCATCGGGTAGAGGCTGCCCATCGCGTCCAGTTCCTTGTATATCTGCGTGTTGCTGCCCACGCTCGGCCATACCGAAGCCATCGATTTCACGTTCATACTGCGCAGTTTGGCGAACATTTCAGCGTAGTTGGAGAATGACGGATTGAAGAATCCGAGCGCGTTCCAGTCGGCGTTGTCCTCGCCCCAATATTTCCAGTCCTGGATCACGGCGTCCAGCGGAACTCCGAGACTGCGGTATTTTTCAGCCACTTCGACGACTTCGTCGGCGGATTTGTACCTCTCCTTGCACTGCCAGAACCCGAAGGTCCACAGCGGAGCGAGGGTCGCCTGTCCTGTGAGCTCGCGCAGACACTTGACCGTGCCGTCACCGTCGCCGCCGTAGAGGAACCAGTAGTCGACAGCTTCGCCGGCTTCGGAAGTGAACGACGTCCCCATAGGCGTGTCGTCGAATGTGGTGATGGAATAGTTGTCCCAATACACGCCGTAGCCCTTCGTGGAGGCGAAATACGGGATGGAAATTTCCATATTGCTCTGCTCGAGCTTCAGACGCTGTCCTCTCTGGGACATCTTTCCGCTCTGATGCTGACCGAGGCCGTAGATTATCTCGTCCTCATCGAGAATGAAGGACTGGGAGATTTCGCTTGTCTCCTCCACGACCATCTTCGGCTCGCCCCAGTCCATTCCCGGAGTATCCTGCCCGGGGGCGCTCTGGGTAGGTTTTACCGCACCCGGCTTCGGCTTTGCCGGCTGCGGGTTGCGGACCATCTGGACATAATTGAGAGGCATCATCTGGGTCCCGAATTCCTTCTCGGAAAGAAGTCTCTTTCCGTCATTCGAGTAGAATTCTATTTTTCCTGTCCGGGTGTTCATCCTGACTTCGAGCTCGGAAGAACGGCTTGAAATCATCTCTCCGTCCACCGATGTGCTGACCTGTGGAGACTGAGGCTCCAGCACCACGACAAAGTCTTTTTTGTTCTCCATATTGCTGTCCGCGCCGGTCTTGAGGATGCGGACGATGGAAGGAGTGTAAAACTGAACTCTCACTTCGGTTCCACGAACCGTTGCGGAGAATCCGTCCTGCTGTTCAGAAGCGGGTGCAATCGTCCCGGCGGGCGTCTTCGTTTCGGCGGACGCCGTCAGCTCAGCTGTCGCTGTCATTCCGGCCACCGCGACAAGCGCGGCTGCGGCCAATGTGTATAATTTTTTCATAATCATTATTTGTTGTTTTCTTTTTTGAAGTCTGTCGGTGTTTTTCCGAACTCTTCTTTGAAATGGACAGAGAAGAGTTTAGGGTTCTTGTAGCCCAGCATATATGCGATTTCAGATACAGGCCTCTGGCTTTCCTCGAGCAGCTGCTTAGCGTGTCTCATCCTGATGGACCGGATGAAATCTATCGGCTTCTGGCCGGTAACCTTCATAAACTTGCTGGAAAAATAGCTTCTCGAGAGGTTCAGGCCCTCCGCCAGATTCTCCACGGAGAAATTGGAATCCGTCATATTATCTTCCACAAGCTGTATCGCCTTCTGTACGAAATCCTTGTCCAATGGGGTGAGCGACAGTTTGTTAGGCTCTATTATTATGGATTCGGAGAACAGTTTTCTGCGTTCGATGCTGCTGTTTATGAGGTTCTCGATTCGGGCCTTGAGAATCTTCATATTGAACGGCTTCGAGAGATAGTCATCGGCTCCAGCGGAAAGCCCCTCCAGTTCACTTTCATTGCCGGCCTTTCCTGTCAGCAGTATGACGGGAATGTGGGAGAAACGGATATCGTTCTTTATGGCGGAACATAGCTGAAGTCCGTCTGTTTCAGGCATCATCACATCGCTGACCACGAGATCTATATCCGTGTCATTGAGGATGTTCAGGGCCTGGCTGCCGTTCAGTGCACGATAGATCGTGTACTGCGGAGAGAGGCTTTTGGCCATAAAGCCGAGGAATTCAGGATTGTCATCGACAAGCAGGATTGACGGTCCGCCTTCGGCGGCCGCGGGGGCGGTTTCATCTTCGATGTCCAGGGGAATATTGACCGTGAACACGGTCCCCTTCGGCGAATTGTCGCGAATGCTGATGCTTCCGCCCATCTTTTTGATGCACTCGGAGACGATGTGCAGGCCTATGCCGCTGCCTCCGTCGTTTGCCGTATTCGATGACGACTGGTAGAAACGCTCGAAAATGTGCTCTTTGTCATAGTCTGAGATGCCTCTGCCGGTGTCTGAGAAGAGCATTTCGAGATCTCCGTCCCCGAACTTGAGTTCCAGGGAGATGCTGCCCGAATCGGGCGTGAATTTGAATGCGTTGCTCAGAATGTTGTTGCAAATCTTTCTGATGGCGCTGCGGTCATACGAGCAGTGGCAGGACTCCTCATTGCTGCTGAAAGTGTACGTTATCCCTCTTCCGGAAGCGATGGCCTCAAAGGATGAGAACGCATCGTGGAGTTCCTCCACAATATCTTCATAAACGACGTCAGATGTGGTCATTATACTGGACAGTCTTCTGAAGTCGAGTATCTGGTTCACAAGTTCCAGAAGATAATCAGCATTGTGCTTGACCATAGAGAGTTCGGAGCTCCGGGCGGCTGGATTTTCTTCCAGATAGTTTTCCAAAGGATTGATAATCAGTGACAGAGGGGTTCTTAATTCGTGGCTGATGTTCGTGAAGACCTTGGCTTTCATATCACCGATCTCCTTCTGCCTCCGGTTCTCCTCTTCCAGTTCGCGGTATTTCCGCTCCCTCTCCTTTCTGTCTCTGTAATTCTTCAGAACCATAGCGACGATTCCGCAGATAAGCAGGAGCCAGATGATCTTGGAAGAAGTGCTCAGCCACCAATGCGGTCTGACAGTCAGCGCAAATTCTTCTTCTGCCCCGATTTCGCCGCCCTTCAGAACAGGTCTCACTTTCAGGGTATGCCTGCCGGAATGCAGGGAAGTCAGCCTCAGGGTGTTGTCGTCCAGTCTGACCCAGGATTCAGAGCCGTCCATCCTGTATTCGAAGGCTATCTGATTGTAGAACGCCATATCCAGCGTGGAGAAAGACAGCGTGAAAGAATTGTATCTGGCTGGGAAAATCAGTGCGGAAGTGTCGTAAAGGGTGTTTTCTCCTTTGGCCGGGCTGAAATCAGACGGAGCATTGTCCACGTCGATGCCGGTGAGCCTTACGGGGGAGATTTTGACTTTGTCCACCTGTTTTCTCGGCACGACGATGCTGTATCCCTTCTGGGTGCCGAAAACTATATTGCCGTTGGAAAGCTTGTATGCCGCTCCGTCATTTATGGAGTTGCTGACCAGACCGTCACGGTCTGTGATATTCATCATTGTATAATGACCGGAGGCGTTCGGAGTGATGCACGTTACGCCGTTTCCTGTTCCGACCCACATCCTGCCGTAGTCATCTTCGGAGATGGCCGTTATGTAACCGGAGACGAGACCGTCCGACTGCCTGATAATCTGCACATTGTCATCGGCGGGATTCCATATGCTCAATCCGCCGCTGTGCCCCAGCCACAAAAGCCCGCGGCTGTCCTTGAATATGGTGCGGATGTAATTGTCAAGGAAAATGCCCTTTTTCTTTGCGACAGAAAGTGTTCCGGTGTCCACAATCAGTATCCCGCAGGTCGTGGCGTAATAAATGATTCCGTTGTCGAAAAATGAATGCCTGATCTGGGTCGCGTCATTGAACGAGAATATTGTCTCGAATTCCTCCGTGGAAGGTGTAAAACGCTGTACCACTCCGTTCAGAGTGCCGATCCAGACGGATTCATCAGGTGTCACATCGATTCCGTAGACATTATTGTCGGCAATGGCAGAGTTGAGGACCGTCCATTTTCGCTCGCCTCCGTCAGAATAACGGCACAGGCCGTTTCCGAAAGATGCCAGCCACAGGCGTCCTCTGGAATCAGAGGCGAGTCTGACTATAATATTCGGTTTTGACGTAATGACCTTGTCTTTTTCAAGAGCATTGGTGTTGAGCATTACACCATCGCCGTCTGTCCCATAGAAAAATCCTTCTCCGTCTTCCCTTTCGAGAAAACACCCCACGTCTGACTCAAGCTGGTTGCTCTTGGAGTATATGGTTTGCCCGGATGGAGAAACCCAAGTCAGTCCATCCTTGAAATATCCTATCCAGACAATGCCTTCTCTGTCGCGGTATATCGTTGATAGATTGTTGCTTAGAAGAGTGGAAAATCTGTTGGGGCTGTGCAGGTACTGGCGTATCTGGCCTGTTTGATAATTGTAAATGAACAGTCCCAAGTGCGTCGTGGAAACCCAGAGGTTGTTGTCTCCCATATCCTTCAAGTCCTGGAGCCTGTTGTATGCGACAGTGTAATCGCCGAAGTCGATCCGGCTCCATTCCTTAAGGCCGTTTTTAATATAAAAGGCCCTTTGGCCAATGAATTCATATACCCAGATTCCCTCATTCAAGTCTACATAGAAACGAGATTCACCGTAAAGATCTTCCGGCAGAGCGAGAACTGTCTTTTCTGACGAAATCCTGTCGATTCTGATTATGGAGTTGTCAGAAGACTGATAGTAGACATATCGGGAACTTACACTGATTTTTGATGATGAAGCCGGGGAAACCGCGTATGTTTCGACCTGTCCTGATTCAGAATCCTTGACTGACAGCCTGGTCTGCCCGTAAGCCCAGAAGTCGCCGTCAGGACTTGTTCCGACATTCTGAACATTGTTTATACTTATCAAAAGATTATCCAGATACGGGCGGGTGTCACAACTGAAACAATCATTATCAGCATCATAGACGCTAAATCCATTTTCTGCTCTGAACCAGACATTCCCATTCGGGTCTTCGACCATCGTATGGCATTTGTCGTTCAGAATGTCAGAGTTGTTCTTTGTATAGACAGTGAAGGAGTATCCGTCGTATCTGTTTATGCCGAATTCAGTACAGACCCACAGGAATCCCCGGCTATCCCGCATCAGGGCCGTGACATAATCATTCGATAGTCCGTCCGAAGTCCCAAGGTGATGGAACATCAGGTCTTCATTTTGGGCTGAAGCCCGGAATGACAGGATTATGCATAGCAGGATGCCGGCTGAATATGTGGTTAGTTTTCTCATCAAATCCCGATTATTTCATATGTGTGCTAAGTTAAAATGAATCTCTTTTTTTTCAAAACCATTTCATTGGGAAGATGAAGGGGGATGTCTCAATTTTGTTTGATTTCAGGTGCGATTTTGTCGCGTCTCAGAAATATGAAACAAAAACAGACATAAAACGATAAATTCTAAGGCTACAATCTTACGAACGATTTAGTACATTTGCAAACGGCACCAAAACCAATAATCAATATGAAAAAATTACTTTTATTTTCTCTTGTGCTCGCACTGGTTGCCGGGCAGGCGACAGCCCAGCCCCGCAACACCGGCGGCACATCTTATCTGTTGAACCAGGCCATCGATATCAGCGATGACTTCAAGGACCTCGCAAATACCTATTTTATAGCCGACCACATCACCGAGTTCGACGCCGCAGCAGGCGAAGGCCTCGTGAACTGGCGGCGCTACCGTATGAGCCCTCGTCAGGCGTTCAATACCAACGGAATGCAGGTTATGCCGCTGCGTATGCTCGATTTTCCGTCCGCTGCCTACGTGAACGACCCGGACCTGCGCCTGAAGATAGACTTCGTCAGCCCGCGCACCATCCGCGTGCGTATGCTCACCACCCCGGTCGTTCCGGAAGAGGAAGAGTCCATTATGCTGGCCGGCAAGCCGTCCAATGATGACAGCTGGCAGGTCTCCGAAACAGCCGATTACATCCTCTATACCAATGAGTTCGGCTCCATTCAGATTGATAAGAATCCGTGGCGCCTCATCATAAAGGACAAGGACGGCCGCATCCTTACTCAGACTGCTGCCCGTCAGGATACCGACCTCACCCAGGTCAAGTTCCTCCCGTTCTCATTTATTAAAAGAGGTAGCGACAACGCCCGCCGCATCAACCCTGTATTCAAGCTCTCTGCCGGTGAAATGATCTTCGGCTGCGGCGAAAGCGCCACGGGCCTGAATAAAGTCGGCCAGAAACTGAACCTCTTCGTTACCGACCCTCAGGGTCCTGAAACCGACCAGATGTACAAGCCTGTGCCTTTCTATATGAGCAACCGCGGCTACGGCTTCTTCTATCACACCTCCGCCCCTCTCACCTGCGACTTCGGAGCCAGCTATATCGGTCTCCAGAAGATATATATGGGTGACGAGAATCTGGATATGTTCATCTTCCTCGGCGAGCCGAAAGACATCCTGAACGAGTATACGAACCTCACCGGCAAGGCCGAAATGCCGCCGCTCTGGTCCTTCGGAACCTGGATGAGCCGCATTTCTTACTTCACCCAGAAAGAGGGCTATGATGTGGCGAAGAATATCCGCGACGGCAAATACCCTTGCGATGTTATCCATTTCGATACAGGCTGGTTCGACGTAGACTGGCAGTGCGACTACGAATTCTCCAAGAACCGCTTCGAGGATCCTCAGAAGATGCTTGACGACCTCAAGGCCGAGCATTTCCATACCTGCCTCTGGCAGCTCCCATACTTCACCCCGAAGAACCGCTACTTCCAGGAACTCATTGATAAAGACCTGTATGTAAAGAACGGGAACGGTTCCCTTTCTTATGAGGACGTGGTTCTCGACTTCTCGAACCCTGAGACGGTGAAATGGTATCAGGACAAGCTCGGACATCTGCTCGATATGGGTGTCGGTGCCATCAAGGTCGACTTCGGCGAGGCTGCCCCTCTCGATGGCATCTATCATTCCGGAAAGAGCGGCTGGTATGAGCACAATCTCTATCCTCTCAGATACGGCAAGGCCGTTTCAGATGTGACCAAAGAACGTCACGGTGAGCGCATTATGTGGGCCCGCTCCGCCTGGGCAGGCTCCCAGAGATATCCTCTTCAGTGGGGTGGAGATGCCGCCACTTCCGATACCGGATTGCTCGGAACCATCCACGCCGGCCTTTCATTCGGCCTTTCAGGCTTCTCCTTCTGGAGCCACGATATGGGTGGCTTCGTGAAGTCCAGTCCGGAGGATCTCTACTGCAGATGGATTCCGTTCGGCTTCCTGACCTCCCACACAAGAGCCCACGGAGCCCCTCCTACCGAGCCTTGGCTCTATGACAGCGAGAAGGTCCAGACCGTATTCCGCCAGAGCGCCGAGATGAAGTACAAGCTTATGCCTTACGTCTATGCACAGGCTATGGAGTGCACCCTGAAGGGTCTCCCTATGCTCCGCGCCCTCTTCGTGGAATTCCCTCAGGACCCGGGCGCCTGGAAGATTGACGATGAATATATGTTCGGATCCCAGATTCTCGTGGCTCCTCTTATGGAGGAAGGAATGACGGGCCGTACGGTATATCTGCCTGAAGGCAAATGGATTGACTATCAGACTGGCAAGGTCTATGAAGGCGGCTGGAGAGAAATCCAGGCAGGACAGCTTCCTATCGTTATGCTTGTCCGTGACGGCTCAGTTCTTCCGCACGTCGCCCTCGCCCAGTCCACAGAAGAAATCGACTGGAGCAAGATGGACCTTAAGGTCTACACCGCCTCATCGAAGACTGCGACAGGTCTCGTATGCCTCCCGAGTGACGGCAAACTCCAGACCGTCAAGGTAGACCGCTCCGGCCGCATCCTCGCCGCCCCTCAGGGCACGAAGGTGAAGGTCGTCAGAAATGTCAATAAATGAACTAACTAACCATCATAATTGTTACATTTATGAAAAAATTATTTGTATGTCTTGGAGCAGTCCTTGCCTTTACTGCATTGCCTGCATCCTTAAATGCTTCCCGGATTACGGAGACGGCATTGGAAATCCAGCAAAACAAGATTACCGTCGCAGGTGTCGTAGTCGACACCAACGGTGAACCGATTATTGCTGCCAACGTCTTTGTGGAGGGAACCACCAGTGGAACTGCCACCGATATTGACGGCAAGTTCACAATCGAATGTGCTCCCGGAGCAGTCCTTGATTTCAGCTGCATCGGGTATATGGACCAGAAGATTACAGTTTCTTCTGCGACATCAAGTCTTCGCATCGTGCTGGAGAATGATTCCGAGATGCTCGATGAACTCGTGGTTGTGGGTTACGGTCAGATGAAGAAGTCCGATGTGACCGGCTCCCTTGCTTCCATCGATGCTTCCGAGATGATGAAAAAGAATCCTCTCAACCTTGGACAGGGCCTTCAGGGCGCAGCCGCCGGCGTGTCGGTTATCCGTACATCCGGTGACCCTTCAGGCAGCTTCTCCATCCGTATCCGCGGTGTTGCCACGGTAAACGGTTCGGCCGATCCTCTCTATGTAGTGGATGGAGTTCAGGTGGGCACTTCCATCGACTTCCTCAATCCTAACGATATCGAGTCCATTGAGATTCTCAAGGATGCATCTGCTACCGCAATTTACGGTTCCCGCGGTGCCAACGGTGTCATTATGATCACCACCAAGTCCGGCAGCAAGGGCAAGGCAGTCGTAAATTTCTCCGCTAATTTCTCCGTTCAGAGCAACTCCAATCATATTGAAGTCGCCGACGCAGAACTGTTCGCTTCAGCTGTAAGGCAGGCGGTGGCCACTGACGGTACCGCTCTTACCAACCTTGCGTATTCTGAAGCCTATATCGGGAAACTCAACAATATCGACTGGCAGGACGAAATGTCCAGAACTGCGATTCAGCAGAATTACAATTTGTCCGCTTCCGGCGGTTCCGAGAATACTCAGGCCGACATCTCCATCGGATACCTTGACAATCAGGGCGTCGTGATCGAGTCTTACTACAAGCGTCTCACTGGTCGTGCCAACGTGACCCACAAGGTGAAGGATTTCCTTCAGGTCGGCACAAGCCTCAATTTCACCCACACTGAAGGACACGGTTCAGGTAACCTGATGTCCTACGCCCGTGCCATTCCTACGATGGACTATGTGGAAGGCGGAACCTTCTATTCTATGCCTATCGTCCTTTCAGATGGCAGCTGGGGACACTATAAGATGGAAGGTAACGGTGACGTCCCGAAGAGTGCTGACAACCGCGTAGCCGCAGCGAAAGAGAACCAGTCCATAAGTAAAGGGAACAGAGTCCTTCTTTCAGGTTTCGTAAATATCGATATCCTCAAGGGTCTTTCATTCAAGACCATCGGAAGTTACAATTACTATTCGCACCATTATGACGGCTATTCTCCGGTAAACAAGAGAACTTACAGTTCTCAGGATAATCCTGACTCCTTCTCCATCAGCCAGAGTCAGAGCAATTCCCTCGGTCTGGAGTCATTCCTTACATATCAGCTGACTTCCGAGAAGCATCGCCTTACCGCTATGGCCGGTTTCTCGATGAGCGATACTGATGGCGCCTGGCTAAACACAAGCGCCAAAGATTTTCCTGCAGACAACATCCGTATCATAAGCCTTACCAATGACCCTTCCACAATGGAGACTGATGGCGGAATCAACCTGAAATCAAGATTCGTTTCCTATTTCGGCCGTGTGAACTATGCGTTCAAGGACCGTTACATCGTAACTGCCACTGTCCGTCGGGACGGATCCTCCAACTTCGGCGCAGGTAACCGTTGGGGAACCTTCCCTTCAGCGGCCCTTGCCTGGAGACTGTCAGAAGAGAATTTCATCAAGAACCTCAATGTGTTCAGCAACCTCAAGCTCCGTCTCGGCTGGGGCCAGACAGGTAATGCAGGCAATGCCACCAGCCTGTCCGTACCTCAGCTTTCTTCTTCAGGTACAATGTACTATGTCAAGAAAGACGGCTCTGTAGCCAGTGCTCCTGGAATTGCCCAGAAGAATGAAATCGACACAAATCTCAAGTGGGAAACCAACGAGCAGACCAATGTCGGTCTCGATTTCGGCATTAAGGGAACAGGTCTCAACATCTCTGTGGACTACTTCCTCCGTGATGCGAAGGATCTTCTCCTCTATCGTCAGATACGTCCATCCACAGGCTTCGAGCAAGTTTACACGAATGCAGGACATATCCGCAACTCCGGTTTCGAGTTCGTAGTTTCCTGGGACAAGAGTTTCGGTGATTGGACCTTCGGCGCCAAGTTCAATGCTTCTACGCTGAAGAACAAGGCCATCGAGGTAGGTGACCCTATCTACACCACCAGCACCGAGGACGGTGACAAGTGGACCAACCATTCCATAACGATGAACGGATATCCTGTAGGTTCATATTACGGATGGAAGACTGACGGAATATATCGCTCTCAGTCAGAGATTGACGCTATGAACGCTTATGCAGTGTCAAAGGGCGTGGAGAGCGGTTACTACCAGGGCCAGACAGTCCAGCCGGGTGACTACAAGTACGTGGATGTAAACGGGGATGGTGAAATCACCGACGAGGACAGAACCGTAATCGGCAACGGTTATCCTAAATTCAATTACGGTCTGAACCTCAATGCCTCGTGGAAGAACATCGACTTCTCGATGAACCTCTACGGTGTCGCCGGGATGAACATCCTTTCCTACGCTTCAGCCCGCCTGACCACGATCCACAACTCAAGCGACGGTTACCAGAACCTGCTCGCAGACTATGTCCGCAATGCCTGGTCTTCGACCAATACCGAGTCGAATTATCCTCGTATCACCAAGACCGACTATAACTACAACATCAGAGTATCCGATGCCTTCATCAAGAAGGGAGATTACCTGAAGATATCCAATGTACAGATCGGTTATACCTTCCCTAAGCAGATTCTCAAGAGAACTAAGATAGACAATGCCAGAGTTTATGTAAACGTCGACAATCTCTACACCTTCTCTTCATACAAGTGTTATGGCGATCCTGAGGTCGGTTCATCCAATGTACTTCTTTCAGGATTCGACGGCGGACGTTATCCGTTCCCTATGGCCGTTTCATTTGGTCTGAATGTTTCCTTCTAATCAGTCAGTTGAACAGAATTAAAACAGAATATTATGAAAATCAATAAATTAATATCGGTACTTGGCGCTGCTTCCCTGGCTTTGACCTTATCATCCTGTGAGGATTATCTGACCGTGGAGCACAATGATATACTCCCGTCTGACTTTATGTTCCAAAATGAAGACAACGTGAAGACCGGACTTATGGGTATATATGATACATTCTATCCGGATTGGAATTCCGTGCTTGGCGATGACAACTGCTGGGGCTTCAAACCTCAAATATTCGCCGCCGGACACAGCGCTATGGACTGTCAGGCTTCAGGCTGGGATGCAGAGTGGCAGAGACACGCCTGGCAGGCGGATAAGGGCTCTCTGGAAACCCTGTGGAGAATGAGCTACAGGGCTGTTGACCGTGCAAACCGCTTTCTTGATGGCCTGGGGACCGCTGATGACGCCATCTTCACCGACAAGCAGACCAAGTCTGTCTTTGAGGCGGAAGCAAGGGCAATCCGCGCATTCAATTACCTGTACCTCACCAAGATATTCGGCCGTGTTCCTATGCTTCTTACAGGAGAGACATATTCTACTGCCGTCGGAAAGGCTCGTGCTGAAACAGTGGAGGAAACCTATTCGATAGTTAAGGAGGACCTTGAATTCGCTATGGGCGTACTGGACTGGAAAGCTGCAGATGGTGAGACCGGACGTATCACCAAAGGCTTCTGCAAGGCTTATCTGGCAGACCTGCTCCTTCTCGAGGGTGACTATAGCGGGGCGAAACAGCAGCTTAAAGACATCATAGACAGCGGTGTTTATGAACTTGAATCCTGCTACGGCAATATTCACGCATTCAACAATACGTGGTCCAAGGAAGTCATCTGGGAAGAGATGTTCTTCTCCCGTGACTATATGGGATGGGGTGCAAACAATACTTGCGATGCCAGTATGTGGCTCGGCTATATGTGCGCCGCTCCTGAATATGGCGGATGGGGTTCCCTCTGCCTTTCCTGGGAGCTTTACAACTGCTTCGAACCGGGTGACAAGAGAAAAGAGTATTCACTTGTAGCCAAGGGTGATGCCCACCCTATCACAGGTGAAGTTCTCGGTACAAATACCGGTTTCTCGGAATCTAAGTTCCAGGGCTCCGAGAATATGCCTCAGGTTTATTCCCTGAAATACTGGAGATGCCATCCGGGACGCGATAACCAGGTATTCGACCCTATATCATTGACATTCAAGCGTCTTGCCGGCGTGCTCCTGGATTACGCCGAATGCTGTTTCCAGACTGGTGACGATGCTTCCGGCTGGGATGCCATAGCCAAGGTACGCAACAGGGCATTCGGAAATCTCGAAGTCGGAGCATCCACCATCGACTTGCCTGAAAGTGTCCTCAATACAGGAACTGTGGCTGTCCCTGATGCCAAGGAGTACTATACAAAGTACAAGGCTGAGAAGGGCTATTCATCAGATGTATGGAAGGTCGCCGTCATTCAGGAGAAGAGACGTGAGCTGAACGCAGAATTCTCTCTCTATCACGATCTTTGCCGTATGGGTATGTGCGAGGAGTGGTTCGCCGCCGAATATCCTCATACCACATCCAATTCCTCTCAGGAGGAATGTCTCAAGAATGGCTGGTCGCTCAGAATGTTCGAGCATCAGAAGTATCAGGAACTCTTCCCGATTCCGACGAACGAAATTCTTACCAACCCTCTGATCACTGACGCTGATCAGAATCCTGGATATTAATATTTACAATAAGAGGCAGGGCTCCTGTCACGGCCCTGCCTCTTTTAATAATTATAACTGAATATGCGGTTTTCGCTGAAAATATCGATCGCGATGGCGTCTGCGACTCTCCTGCTTTCCGCTTGCGGGGGAGGTGATTCCGGCTTGTCTGAACTCAAATCAGAAATCGTCTCGGATGTATGCGAGAATGTCCTGCCGTTCTGGACCAGGTATGCCCCGGCTCCGGACGGGGGATTCTATGGTCAGGTGTCCCGTACAGGGTTGGCGGATGAAAGGGCAGACAGGGGCGGCGTGCTGAATTCACGCATCCTGTGGAGCTATTCATCTGCATTCAACAGCTTTAAGGACTCTTCTTATCTGGCGATGGCGGACCGCTCCCAGAAATACTTCCTGGAGAATTTCATAGACAAAGATAATGGGGGAGTCTACTGGCTTGTAAAACCGGACGGGAGTGTTTCCAATGCCTCAAAATACACTTATGCGATGACCTACGCCATTTACGGACTCGTGGAACATTACAGAGCGGGTTCGGACCGGCAGAGTCTGGATACGGCAGTAGAGCTTTACAATATCCTCGAGGCAAAGGGGAAAGATACTGTGAATGGAGGCTATATAGAATCTTTCACCCCGGACTGGCAGAGACTGATCACTTACGAGAATAATGCCCCGAAGACGCTGAACGCCCATCTCCACGTTATGGAAGCATACGCGGAACTCTATGATGTCTGGCCGGACGAGTCTCTCAGGAAGAATCTGGAAGATGTCTTTCATCTTATCACGGGCGTGATGTACGACTCGGAAAGACATCATTTCCTGCAGTATTTCGATTATGTCTGGGAATCGCAGTCTTCAGACGATTCTTATGGTCACGATGTGGAAACAGGTTGGCTGCTGTGCAGGGCGGCGGATGTCCTAGGTGAGAAATCCCTGAAGGAAACAGCCCGGAAAATTGCTTTGGATGTCACCCGTACCTGCCTTCAGGAGGGACTCAGCGACAAAGGCTATATGGCATCCGGAAAATATGACGGGAAAATCAGCCCTTTCGTTTCCTGGTGGCAGGAGATAGAGCCTATAATCGCCTGTGTCAATGCCTGGCAGATCAGCGGTGACACTTATTTTTCAGACTCGGCTCTGAAAATCTGGAATTTCGTCAAAGAGACGATGATAGACAAGGAATACGGTGAATGGTTCTCCGACTGTATGGACGGCGAGCCGCTCACAAGAGGAAACAAAGTCAGTATGTGGCGTTGCCCGTACCACACGGTCAGGCTTGCTGTGGAAATAAATGACAGAATAGACAACTGATTCAAGATGATTTTCGAAATGAAAAAGATATTATTTACTGCACTCTCTCTGGGAATCGTGACAGTCGCTGCCGCGCAGGATTTCAAGATAAATTCCCGTGAATATTTTGAGAATCAGGGTGCCGGCGTTATGGTTTTCAGCGATTTCTATCCTGAGGGCCATCAGGGCGGTGTGACTCTGGTACTGAACGGAAACCGCGAGGCCTCGAACGGAGATGTCCGCTTCGAAATCTCCCAGGGCCAGTGGCAGGGACTTCCTGTCGTCAGAAAACGCGTCGTGGACACGGCCAATAACGAGATCCGCGTAACTCTCAGCTATCCTGACAGTTCCAAACATATGTCGGGTTTCAATCCCACTCTGTATCCTGATTTCGTTTTCAGTTACACCATTTCCGTAAAGGGTGTCGGCGACCATCTGGAACTTACTGTAAATACGGATACCCCGACTCCAGATCGTTTCGCCGGCAAACTCGGCTTCAATCTCGAGCTCGTCCCTTCCACTCTCCTCGGCAAGCCGTGGATTATGGATGACAAGACCGGCATCTTCCCTCACCAGTCCTTCGGCCCTACCGAGAAGCAGTCCAGCAACACCGAACACATAGGAGACTTCAATCCTAAAGGAAGAGCAAGCCTGGATGACCTCCTGCTCGACCGCAGTACATATAATCCGATGATCGCGGACGACATCGTGTCCGCGCCTCTCGCCACAGGTCATCAGTTTGTCCTGAACCCTCAGGACGATTTGAAGAAAATTACCGTTGTCAGCGAAAAGGGCGACCTGAAGCTGTACGACGGACGCATAAATCACAATAACGGCTGGTTCATTCTCCGCACCGAGTTCCCCGCAGGCAAGAAGGGCGACGTCGTGAAGTGGACCATCAAGCCTACCGTTTCTCCGGACTGGAGACATTCTCCTGTCGTTCAGACGTCCCAGGTCGGCTATCACCCGGACCAGCGCAAAGTCGCCGTCATCGAGCTCGACCAGCGTGACACTGACATCAAGACTCCGGAGCTGTACAGAATCGAAGCTTCCGGCCGGCGGCTCGTGAAACACGAGCCGGCCAATGTGTGGGGCGACTTCAAGAGGTATCACTACCTTCAGTTTGACTTCTCCGAAGTAAAGGAAAGCGGTCTGTATCAGGTATGTTACGGGGAGGCCTCTTCCCCTGTATTCAGGATAGACAAAGATGTGTGGAGCAATGGCGTATGGCAGGCCTACATCGAATATTTCCTGCCTGTTCAGATGTGCCATATGAGAGTGAACGAGAAGTATCGCGTATGGCACGACCGCTGCCACGAAGACGATGCCATAATGGCCAAGACTGACATCAATCATATAGACGGATATACCCAGGGTCCGTCGACCCTGTGTGATTACAAACCTGGGGACCACATTGACGGCTTGGCCGTCGGTGGATGGCACGACGCGGGCGATTACGACCTTCGCGTGGAGTCACAGGCGGGGGAGGCTTACATCCTGGCGATGGCCTGCGAGAACCTCGGCGCCTGGTGGGACGAGACCTCGATTGACTTTGACAAGCACGTCGTGGAGATTCACCAGCCTGACGGCAAGAATGACTTCCTGCAGCAGGCTGAGAACGGAGTGATGACGGTAGTGGCCGGCTGGAAGGCTCTGGGCCGCCTCTACAGAGGAATCATCTGTCCTACAGTCCGTCAGTATGTGCATCTGGGAGACGCATCCTCCCATACGGACAATGTCAGCGGCACCTTCGATGACCGCTGGGTCTTCACGGAAGACAATCCATTCAGGGAACTTTCGACGGCCGCGCAGCTTGCCGGCGTGTCCAGGGTCCTCAAAGACCATAACCCTGAGCTCAGCAAGGATTGTCTCGAAATCGCCGAAACCATCTACAGCACCACGAAACTCTACAATCCGAGAATGGCTTCCGCCAAGGTACAGGCTGCAGTGGAACTCTATCTTACCACAGGAAAAGACGAATACAAGGACTTCGTTCTCTCTCAGACAGACGAAATCTGCCGTGGCATCCGCCACAATGCCTGGTTCATCGGCCGCTTCGATAAGGCGGTGAAAGACAAGAAGTTCAGCAAGGCCATACGTGCGGCCCTCCCTGAGGTGAAGGCGATGTATGACGAGTATGAGGCCAAGACCCCTTACGGAGTCACAGATGAACGCGGAAACTTCTCGTCAGGCTCCTGGGAGCCTCAGCAGCTTGGTTACCAGTACTGCTTCCTGAACGCTTCTTATCCGGACATTTTCGGACCGGACTATATCTACAATGCAATGCAGTACCTGCTCGGTATGCATCCTGGAAATAACCAGTCATCCTTTGTTACAGGTGTCGGCGCCCAGACGATGAAAGCCGCCTACGGCGTCAACAGGGCTGACTGGTCTTATGTACCGGGCGGTGTGTCGCCTGGGACAAATCTCATCAGACCGGATCTCCCGGAACTCCTGGATTTTCCGTTCCTGTGGCAGGAAGGGGAATATTGCCTCGGCGGACACGCCTCCTGGTTTATGTATATGACGCTGACTGCTGATAAAATATTAAACAATAAATAGTTCCTATGAATAAAAAAGTTGTGCTTATGTCAATTATGGCGGGAATGCTTCTTTCCCCGGCCTTGACATTGTCCGCCGGTAATTACAAGAATTACAAGGTCTCCGTCTATGTGAGAGCCTATGAGGTGGACAAGATGAAAGACCAGCATTGGCTGGACTCGACTTGGAATATCATTTCCAGTCAGATCAATGTGGACAAGGTTTATCTGGAGACTCACAGGGACCTTCTCATCGTGGATGACGCAACGCTGGAGCAGGCCAAGAAGTTCTTCAAACGCAAAGGAGTGGAGACTGCCGGCGGAATCACCTATACCATCGACGAGTCCAACAGTTTCGAAACCTTCAGTTACTCGAATCCCGAGCACAGGAAAAAGGTTCAGGAGATAGCCGAGCACACTGCGAAACATTTTGATGAATTCATTCTTGATGACTTCTTTTTCACAAACAGCAAGTCCAAAATAGAAATTGAGGCCAAGGGAGATATGAGCTGGACTGAATTCCGACTCAAGGAAATGACTGAGGCCGGACAGAACCTCGTAATAGGACCTGCGAAAAAAGTGAATCCGAAAGTTAAGGTCATCATCAAATATCCGAACTGGTATGACGATTTCCAGGGACTGGGATTCAATCTCGAGAAGGGACCATATCTTTTCGACGGAGTGTGGACCGGAACCGAGACGCGTGACCCGGCAGGAGATCAGCACCTCCAGAACTATCTGAGCTACAATATTATCCGCTATTTTGACAACCTTCGTCCGGGCTATAACGGCGGCGGTTGGGTGGATTCCGGCGGTATCAATATGAGTATGGACAGATATGCCGAGCAGCTTCATCTCACTATGCTCGCCAAGGCTCCGGAGATTATCCTTTTCGCCTACAACCAGCTTATCGGTGTGGGCCTCAGGCCGGAATTCCGCGGTTCCTGGCAGGATGAAGGCAACAGCAGCTGGAATTACGACAGCATCATCGCGCCGTATAAGGATGCCAAGGGAAAAACCGTCACCCCGACCACTATGGCACGCATAGCCGGAGAGGTCCTCAAACAGACTGACGCTCTGGTCGGCAAACTCGGCAATCCTGTGGGCATCAAGTCCTACAAGGCTTTCCATTCTGCCGGAGAAGCCTTCCTTCAGAATTATCTGGGTATGATAGGCCTTCCTATGGATATGCGTCCAGCCTTCCCTGAAGATCAGAAGGTGGTTCTTCTCACAGCCCAGGCGGCTGATGACGCAGATATCGTGAACAAGATTAAGCGTCAACTTATGGACGGCAAGACGGTGGTGATAACGAGCGGTCTGCTCAAGGCCATTCCTGAGAAACTTGCGGACATAGCTGAAGTCAGCTGCGGCGAATACAAGGCCATCGTGAACGATTTCGGCCGTTATGGAAAGAGCGACAAGGACATTCTCATCCCTCAGGTCAAATATTATACGAATGACTCCTGGGCTATGGTAAGCGCCGGACGTCCTCTTGACGGGGGAGTGTCGGGCTATCCTGTATTGCTCAGGGCTCCTTATGCCGATGGCAATATGTACGTCCTGACCATTCCTGACGACTTTGGCAATCTCTATGACTATCCTGCAGGAGTTCTCAATGAATTCCGCCGCATAATGAGCGGGGATATGGATGTTTATATTGAGGGCCCGTCGAAAGTGTCGCTCTTCGCATATGACAACAATACTGTTGTGGTCGAGAACTTCAATGACACTCCTGTCGAGATTAAGCTCGTCACATCCAAGGAGATATCTTCTATGAGCAGTCTTCTCGATGATTCAACCCTTCAGCCTGAGACTGAAGAACCGGGCAGATTCCCGTGGATGAGGCGCGGTTTCGAGCCGAAGAACCGTTTCACTCTAGTAATCCCGGCCCACTCTTACAGGGCATTCAAATACTGATTTGTTTAGTTAAGTTGGTTTCTTCAGATGGGGGTGACTGAAAAGTCTTAGGACTGACAGTCACCCTCTTTTTTATTTTCAATCCAAATGGAGGTCGCACTCCGGCAGACTCCGTGACCGTAATCCATTTCCCCGGCCGGCTTCGCCCATCTAATTCCCTCTCAGTCTCCCAAACGGGGGAAGCGAACGCA
>CAVCSJ010000021.1:0-19927 GCA_963604895.1 bacterium | reverse complement strand
CTGCCACTTCCGGGTACTTCGCCCTGAAATAGGACATAAAGGCCCGCTCTGCGGTCGCTCCGTTGTGCTGGAGATTGTCGCAGGAGAGAACCGTAATCGGAAGCCCCGCCTCCATACGTCTCTTAAGTCCCTCAGCCACATACCAGAACACAGTCTTAGGCTGCTCCGGATCCACTTTATATCCACCCTCGGTGATGGTCAGGGTGATGATTTTCGTCTCCGGCGAAGCGATGCGCGAGATGATAGGGTCAGGGCCTTCCTCGCCCCAGCTGAGGCCCACGAGAGAGCCGATTTCATAACTTACACGCTCTCCCGAAGGAGCGCAGGTGGTAAGCTCATAAATTCCTTTATCCTCCTTAAGGGCGTTGAAAAGACGTCCGTCGGAAGGCATAATCATAGCTCCGAAGATGCCCCAAGTGTGCTGGGACGGGTCTTCGAGCAGAAGATTCGTGTAGTACTCAAGATGCGCGCGGTGGAAATTGCCCACTCCGAAATGCACGATTCCGGGTGTCACCGCAGCGCGATCATATTTGTAAGTCGTCATATAAAAATAGGGCACAAGCCCATCTCTCAATAAATCAGAATTTCAAATTTTCAGGCAGAGGATTGATCGCTCCGCTCTGAGTGCAGGTCCAGGCGGAAACCGCAACGGCCTTCGAATGAGCGGCGGCGACGCCGAGCCCGGACAGTCGTCCCATAATGTAAGTCGCTGTGAATGAGTCTCCTGCGCCCACAGTGTCGATAACCTCCACCTTAGGAGTAGAAATCAGCGACACAAGCCCCGAAGCATCATAGACACTGCTCTGCACCGCGCCCTCCGTAAAGATGATCTCCCGAAGTGCGAAGCGTTCCAGCAAAGAAGAAATCACCGCAGGAACGTCCCCGCTTATTCCGAACAATGAAGCCACCACAGGCAGCTCGTCTTCGTTAAGTTTCAGTATATCAGCCCGCAAGAGCGAAGCCTCCACAACCTCGCGGCTATAGAAACTCTGCCGCAGATTTATGTCGAAAACCTTCAGACAGCCCGCAGGCGCGGCATCCAGAAGACGCAGAATGCTCTCACGCGAGGTAGCGCTGCGCTGCGCAAGCGAACCCCAGCAGACCACATCTGCATCGTGGAACGCGGTCAGAATTCGCTCGTCGCAGGTAATCGCATCCCAGGCTACGTCTTCGACTATTTCATACTGAGGAACTCCCGCAGCATCCGTCGTCACCAGAACGCGGCTTGTCGGCAAGCCATTGCGCTGAAGCAGCGACAAATCCAGCCCTGTAAGCTTCAGAGCCTCAAGTGTTTCGTCTCCGAGCTCATCAGTTCCTATCGCAGTTACCGGCAGCCCGAAAGCTCCGAGCGCCTGCGCGAAATAAGCGAAATTTACAGGGGCTCCGCCCAATCTTTTACCGGTCGGGAAGACGTCCCAGACGACTTCCCCGACCGCCAATACTTTTTTCATTCTATCTGCAAGTATAAGGGCCCGCAATGCTCTTGACTGTCATTGCACCATCTGAATCAGATGTGGTTACAATCCAGTATTTGCTGCCGCCTTCGGCGACGCGGACCACGATGTTTCCGTCATAGCCTATAACCCTCGCGACCTCGGTATCGGTGATTTTGTCATCCATACTCGACGGTCTGTCGCCCTTCCACAAATTGGTGCTGAACACATCCACATCTTTCAGAGTGCTGATTATGGTGCTCAGCGTCGAGGTGCGAGGCTGAACGTCCATCCAGGAATTCACCACTATGGCCTGAGGATTCAGGGCACGAAGGGCAGAGGCGCTGTGAGTATTGGCCGACCCGTGGTGGTCGGCCTTCATAACCTCCACCACGCCTGCTACTTTCGCGCAAGGCAGCTCTGCGTCTTTCCACGCGTAAGTGCTCTTGCCATTGTACTGGAGGTCGCCGCCCGCGAAATAGTCGAAACTGCCGTAGGAGATGCGCATCACTGTGCTGCATATGTTTTCGCCCGGGCAGTTTGCGCTGGACGAGCTCTCGATTTCCGAGGCTTCCGGGAAGGTCTTCTCGGTGGCTGTGCCGCTGCCTGTCCATATTTCACCGTTCGCCGCGATGTTCTGTACTTTTACATTGTACTTTGAAGTCTTCGGCACGATCTGGTCGGAAACGCCCGGCTTGAATCTCTCGGCGACGGTTCCGCTGTTTGCCACGTGCCACTTGACTGCTGAGACCAGATTGCTCACGTTCGACTTTGTGGTCATATCGTAAGGATATGAGTAATCAGGCCAGCCGCGGTCCAAGTATTTGGAAACTTGGAAGTTGTCTAGGATCTCAGCTACGCCGTTCTCCTTGTACGATCCCTTCGATGACTCCGGCAGAGTCTTTGCGTAACCGCCAACGTGGTCGTTGTCGTAATGAGTGATGACCAGATAGTCAATCTTGTCATTTCCGGTCCACTTCATACACTTCTGAACGTACTCGGTGACTATCTGAGTGCCTCTCTTGCCCTGTTTGGTAGGGTCCCAGCGGCTGCGGATGCCCGAATTGCTGGTGCTTGCCTCGGAATTCGTCTCGACGAGCGAGCCTGAAGTGTCGTTCATCAGTTGTGTTCCGTCAGGAAAAATGATGAAGGCGCATTCTCCGGTGGTCGTGTTGATGAAATGGATGTCCATTTCACCCTCCTTCCACGCGGGGAGTGTCTTCCCGACGGTAATTTCGTCGGTTGTGACCTCCTTGTCAGTCTCCTTCTCGGTCTCCTTGTCAGTATTCGGCTTGATGACAGGGCCGTCGGACTTGTTCGAGTCCGGATTGCAGCTCAGAGCGAGCATCGAGAGCAGCAGAGCCGCGAAATAACTTAACCCTTGCATGCTATATGGAGATTCAGGAACATTTCTCCGCCTTCGATATTTATCGCGAGACGGATGTAATTGCCGAAGTTCGGCTGTACCTTGATGATGTGCAGACCTTCGCCGCTTAAGCTGACCGGGGCGCTCCCGTCATCAGCCCAGTGGACACCGTCCTGGGAAAGCTGCACCTGACCTGTGAAGACAGGGGAGCCCTCGACCTTTTCCACCATCACGAAGAATATGGCTTCATCAGCCCATCCCACTTCGTAGGGATGGGTCTGGAAGCTTCCTGTAAAGTATTTCTTCACCTCAAGGTGAGAATCGTTGAACTGTTTCATTTGCGAAATTTAAGCTTATTCCTGAGAAATAACAACTGAATCGACATAGAGGAAGACTCTGCGGTTCGTGTCGGTCTCCACCCAGAACAGAGGATTGATGAGATTCTCGATTCTGTGGTAGCCGTCCACTGCGTCAGCCTTGATTCCCCTCATATCCCAGACCTTGTCCTGGCACTGGAACTCCACGTACTCGCGCTTCTGCGTATCTATTTTCATACGCATATACTGCCAGTTCAGCTTGCAGTCAGTCTCATTGTAGATGAGCTGCTGGCCTCCGTCAGGCAGGTCCCTGAAACCATCGTGGTCACCGTTCGGATAGCGGCGGCCGAACCACCACGGATCCACGCCCTTCTTGCACCAGTCGCCCTCCAGGCCGTAGGCCCATTCCTTGTCGGTCACGCCGTCCTTCGAATGGACATACTGCCATCTGCGGGTCATCTTGCCGTCCACGGCGTTCAGATAGCGCATTCCCACAAAGTAACGCTTGCCGTGCTCCTGAATGTCGAATCCCATACCGAAATCACGGATGGAATTCTCGTGCAGGCCCGGCTGCGGGCGGTCTCCGCCGTCCACCACATCCTGCTCGGCAGTGTAGGTGAACCAGCACTCGATCTGCAGGAAGCGGTTCTCCGGACGATAGAAGGAGAGGCGCTTGATGGCGTGTCCGAGGCACCCTTCCGCCGGCTTTTCGGTGTAAGGGGCCGCAACCGGACGGGTGGAAAGCTTGAGGCTGTAGGTGCCGGACATCGCTCCGTGAGTGCCGGGGTAGCGGTAAGTCGCGCTGCTGAGCATCACCGGCGGCCACTGGTCTTTGCAGACCAATGTCTTGGGCACGTCGAAGTCAGGATACTCCGTAAAATTCGGCATCAGAGTCATCCAGCCGTTGAAGCCGTTGTTGAACACGTCATAGCTAAGCACTCTCTGAAGAGGCTGGAAGCGGCTTCTCAAAAGTATTTCGTCTACGCTCATACTACTAATATCCAGGATTCTGTGTAAGTTTTCCGTTCATTGTCAGGACCTCGTCACTAGGGATAGGCCAGAGATAAACCTTGGAGTCGAACACTCTGTTTCCGTGGGTGATGATGAATTTCTCGTCCACTATATTCTCGAAGCAAGGGAATCCGTCCTCATCGAAGGTCGGAGCCTCCGGCCAGAACCACTTGCCCTCGTTGTAGGCGGCAATGTTTGCTTTTGCCGTTCTGGAGAAACCGAACATATTGTGTGAGAACGCATTCTCGAACTGATGCCAGCGGAGAAGGTCGAAGTAACGGAGGTTCTCCCAGGCGAGTTCCACGCGGCGCTCCCTGCGGACGATCTTGCGCAGAGTAGCCTGGTCGGTGGCTGTTATTGCCGGGTAAGAGGAAACCTCGCTTCTCTTGACTCCATAAGCGCGGGCGCGGATGTCATTGATGTAGGCGAGCACGGTGGCGTCTATCTGGTTAAGCTCTATCTTGGACTCTGCATACATCAGGAGCACGTCGGCATAACGCATCAGAGTGACAGGATTGTCATTGTAGAGAGTCTCTCTCCAGCTTTCCTGAGCGCCCTTGCGCAGACAGCAGCCGTTATAGGAGCAGTTGTTGGCGTCTACTCCGCCCTTGCTGTCCTTGTTCGAAACATTAATGCCGAGATTGTAATCCCAAGTCGTGGTTGCCATCGGAGAAGGGTTCCACTGGATGCCGTAAATCCTTGTCCCAGGCGCTGCGAAAGTCTCGGTACAACGAGGGTCGCGTCCAGCGAACGGATCGTGAGGGTCGAAGCCGCTGCCTTCCTCGTCGATAGTCTTGCCGTTGTCCATCTCATAGACAGCGAGAAGTTCCCAGGACGGCTGAGCATTGTGCGTGCCGCCGACTGTGCGGGATATAAAGGACCTGATGTTCTGGGTGGTAGGCTTGCCGTCATCGCCGACTTCCAGCTCAGAGGAGTGAGGAATCGACCAGATGATCTCGCAGTTCTTCGTCTTGTCGCGGAAGAGTTCGCCGTAGCTCGCGCCGCGGTTCTCCTTAAGTGCCTCCGCAGAAGCGGTGTAGAGCGAGTACTTGCCGAGGTCGATGCACGCCTTGGCCGCTTCTGCGGCCAATTCATAATTACCCTGGTAGAGAGCGATTCTGGCCTTGAACGCCAGGGCGCACCCCTTGTCAACTCTGGTGAGAGTTGCATTGTTGTCCTCAGGAAGGTTCTCGGCTGCGTAGTCGTAGTCCTTGTAGATCTGCTCGAGGACGGTGGCCTTGTCGGTTCTGCCCATCTCGAACGCCTCCTCAGGAGTGATGTCGGTGAGGTAGAACGGAACGTCTCCCCAGAGGGTTACCAGACGTGCGTAATTATATGCTCTGAAGAAGCAGGCCTCGCCGCGGAGCTTGTTTATTTCCTCTTCGGAGTACTGGCCCTCAAGTTTGTCGAGGGACTCTATGATGCGGTTCGCGCGGCTGATTATTTTGTAGCTGTAGCTCCAGATTTTGGCGACGTTGAGGTTGCCGCTGGTGTTGGTGGCGTTGAATGTGCCGCCCGGGATAGGGTAGATATTGGTACGCTGGCTCCAGTCATCTGTCTGACGGTCGAGCGCCCAGCCCTGCTCGATGAGATAGAGATCGCTTCTGTAGAAGTCGTTCAGGGATATTCTCACCTCTTCAGGGGTGGAGTACCAGTTCTCGCTGGATGCTGCGGAAAGCGGATTCAGGTCGAGGTTGGCGCAGGATGACAGACAGAGCAGTCCGAGTGCGCCGGCTATAATAAATATCTTTTTCATATTCTTCTTCATCTCTAGAATTTAAGGTCAAGTCCGAATGTCCAGGTCCTGGCGATGTAGGTGGATGCACCTGCCTCCGGATCCCAGCCCTTCAGATAATGGTCGAAGCAGAACGGATCGTCAACGTTGAAATAAACTCTCAGACCCTTCACATTCACCTTGCTGAGGAAGGACTTAGGGAAGGTGTAGCCGAGGTTGATGTTCTTGATTCTCAGATATGAGCTGTCCACGAGCCAGAAGTCTGAAACCTTGTAGTTGTTGTACTCGGCGCCGTTGAAATCGTAGCGCGGATACTTGGCCTTAAGGTTCTGCTCGTCGGTGTTGTAGGTGCTCCAGTAGTTTCGGGTTCCGTCGGAGTTAACCATTACGGAAGGAACTGAAAGCCACTGGCTTGCGAACGGACGGATCATAGTCTCGGTGAGTCTTGAGAGCTGCTTGCCCACGCCGTTGAAGAGAACGGAAAGGGAGATGCCCTTCCAGCCCAGGTTGATGCTTCCGCCATAGAGGAAGTGCGGGAGGGAGCTTCCGAGAACAACGCGGTCATAAGTCTCGTTGATGATTCCGTCAGGAGTACCGTCTGCACCGCTCACATCGACATACTTGATGTCGCCTGGCTTGGTGTTGGTGACGAGCAGGGCGCTGGAGGAGATTTCGTCCGCAGTCTGGAAGAGACCGTCAGACTTGTAGCCGTACCAGGAGAGGTATTCCTCACCTTCGGTGATGATGGTGCCTCCGGAAATGACGTGCTTGCCGCCGAGGTCGCCCATAATGGACTTGTAGTCAGAGATATTGAAGCTCAGACCATAGGTGAAGTCACCGATGCTGTCGTTCCAGCCGACTTTCACTTCCCAGCCTCTGGTGTTCATCGTTCCGGCATTGCGCTCAGGAGCGGAATATCCGGTGAATGAAGGAATCGCTACGTCAAGAAGCATATCCGTGGTCTTCTTGTAATAGTAGTCTGCTGTGATATCGAGTCTGTTTCCGAAGAATACGGCGTCGAATCCAGCGTCCCAGCTCCAGGTCTTCTCCCAGCTGATGTCCTGGTATGCGTAGTCAGCCTGAGCGCCGGTCATAGCGGATGTAGCGGTGGTGCCGCTTGCATCATAGAGGAGGGCTTTGTTGAAGGAGATGTAGGTCTGGTAAGGATAGTTACCGATACGCTCGTTTCCGAGGCTGCCCAGGGAAGCGCGGAGTTTCAGGTGGTTAAGCCAGTTCACATTCGACATGAAGTTCTCATTGGTGACTACCCATCCCAGGGATGCGCTCGGGAAGAATCCCCAGCGGTAATCTTTATGGAAACGTGAGGATGCATCACCGCGGGCATTGAGCTGGAGATAATAGCGTCCTGCATAGTTGTACATTACGCGTCCGAATACGGAACGGTATGCGTTCTGGTAGGAGCTGCCGCCCACATCTACGGAGTTGGTGTTCGCGAGGTTCAGGTAAGGGAAGCTGGAAAGCTCCATACCGTTGCTGCCTGCGGACATAGTCTCGTAGGTGTAGGAATAGTCCTCGTAACCAGCCATAACGTTAATGGTGTGGTTCTTTGCGAAGGTCTTGTCGTAAGTGGCGATGAGCTGCTTCTCGAAAGTCTTGGCATCGCTTCTGGTCTCGGTGAGGGTATTTGTGTTGTAGCCTGCTACATAGCCCACGAGAACGTCGGTGTCATAAGCGTCGTATACAGGAACCGCCTTGGCCATGCTCTTGGTCTTGAGGAAGGAGTAGGTCGGAGTGAAGTTCGCGGTGATGTCCATACCCTCGAAAGGCTTGTAGCTCAGGGAAATCTTTCCTGTGAGGTTGTTGCTGTCAGTTCTCTTGGAACCGCCGTAGAGAAGGGCTGCGAGAGTGTTGCTGAACGCGCCCGTCTTTCCGAGGCCGGCTCTTCCGTCAGGATAGAGTCCTGCATAGATGGACGGATACATATTGGCCGCCATAATAGGGCTTCCGGTCTGAGGGTCATTCTTCGTGGCCTGACGGAAGGCGAAGTCAAGCGATCCGCTCCATTTGTCGCTGAACTTGATGGTGTTGCGTGAGCGCAGGGAGATTCTCTGATGGTCGGAGCCCGGATAGAGGGCGTCAGCCTTCTCGTAACCTGCCGAGGTACGGCTCTTTATGACCTTGTTACCATAAGACATCGTGAGGTTGTGCTTGTGGCGCATACTGCTCTTGCTCAGGATGGCGGAATTCCAGTCGTAGTTCGGATAGGTGAGCGGGTCGTAGGAGCTGTTCTCCAGATAGCTGTCGATATACTCCTTCGAATACATCGCATACTCGCCGCCGGCAGGGTTGCCGGAGGTGTTCCAGAGATACTCGTTATAGTCGTTCATATAATCCAGAACGCCTGTGCGGTATTCAGGGAACTCTGTAGGGGTGATGATGGAATACTCTCCGTTGTAGCCGATCTGAAGCTGGCCTTCCGTGGCTTCCTTGGTGGTGATGAGAATGACGCCGGCAGCAGCTCTGGCTCCGTAGATGGCGGCTGAAGCCGCATCCTTCAGGACTGTGATCTGACGTACATCATCTGTGGCCACATTGTCCAGGCTGCTGACTGCCATACCGTCCACGAGGATGAGAGGACTGTTGTCAGACATAGTGGTGATACCTCTGACCTTGATGGTGGCGCTTGCTCCCGGCATACTGCTGGAACGTGTCACGGTAAGTCCCGGGATGGCTCCCTGGAGGGACTGGGACAGCTGGGAGGTACTCTGCTGGCCGATAATCTTGTCGTTGATGATGCCGACTGCACCGGTGAGGTCCTTCTTCTTAACGGAACCGTAACCGATGACGACGGTCTCCTCAAGCTCTACAGCGTCCTCGCTGAGGACTACATTGAACGGGCTCTGCCCGTTCCAGACCTCCGTGCGGGTGATGTATCCGAGGAGGGTGAATTCGATGGTCTGTCCCTTTGCGGCCTGCTCGATGGTGTAGTTGCCGTCGAGGTCGGTCGAGGTCCACTTGCCGTTGTCCTTGTTCAGGATCATAACGCCTGCCAGCGGGCCTTGCGCATCGCTGACATTTCCTTTCAGACTGTTCTGGGCGAAGGCTCCGAGTGGCAGGAGAGCGAGCGCCGCAAGAATGCTCAATATCTTGATTTTCATATTATTCTACGATTTCAAATGTGACGTGCTGCTCATAGGTCTTGACCGCACTTCCGTCCTCGTTGTTAGGATGCTGGGCGGAGAATCTGGACTGACCGCTCGCGTGGGTCTGGTCGATGTACAGACCTGCACCCTTCGAACCCTCGAGGGTCATATGGCCTGCCATTCTGAAGCGGAAGACGATCTGGTCGAGATTTGCTTCTGTAGCGAATGTGCCTTCCACGGCTATGTAAGCGCCATTGTTGCTAGTGTCGATGCGTGTGGCCGCGAAGTTGTACTGAACGGTCGCGGAGTAGTCGATCTCGGCGCCGCTGACGGTCTTCGTCGCGCTCTCGGTGACTTCGCTTACCGGGGCTGCAGGCAGCCACTCGTCACCGACCTTGTACTCGAGCATCCAGTAATTGGAGGTGTAGGTACCCATCTTGGTCACGAAATAGTAGTGGATCTTGGTTCCGGCAGGGATGGTGGCGCCCTCGCGTCCCATAGTCACGAGCCAGTAGTCTCCAGGGATGCAACCGCCTACGTAAGGGTCTCCGTTGCCGCCCACGCCGCGCAGGCAGACCACCTTCTTCTTGCCGCTGACGAAGCCGTAGCCGGTTCTGTCGACTGCGTAGTACTCGATGCGACCGTTACCGGTGCTTGCGTCGAGGTACTTGCCGTTGGTGCCAGGGAACTCGGTCTGGTCCTTTTCGTCCACGAAGGTGGCGTTGGTCTGGTCTTTCATCTCGTTGAGGCTCCAGTCGGCGAGGATTCCGACGAATCCCTTCTGGAGGATGGTGAAGGTATAGGTCTTGTCGCCTTCCATTGCGACATTGACCGTAATGGTCCTGGTGGAGAAGCCTGCGTTCTCAGGGAACGAAACGTTGACTTCGCTGTCGCCGAAGCCCGAGGCAGGGGAGACGGTGACGTCAGCGTCATCGCAGCTGGCGGTCCAGTTCCTGTCGCCGAATACGTTCATTGTCGCGGAAGTGGTTTCGTAGCTGACAGTTACGCTCTCAGGCGATACGCCCTTAGGCACAACGCCCTTCTGGGTGATGGTGAGTTTCAGAGGAGTGACCTTGTCGCCGATGAAGCGCACGGTATTCGAGCGCGCCTCGGTCACGGTGTTCTCGTCGACGGTGAATGTCAGAGTGGTCTCTTCGCCGTTTGTGACGGTGTCGGAGATTTTGGCCCAATAGTTTCCGTCAGCATCGTAGCAGTCGTT
Source organism: bacterium (assembly GCA_963604895.1). GTDB lineage: Bacteria > Bacteroidota > Bacteroidia > Bacteroidales > UBA932 > Cryptobacteroides. The sequence goes on along the minus strand of CAVCSJ010000021.1, from coordinate 9,742 downwards.
GTTGACGGTGTAGTGAACGTTCGCGGCGATGGTCACCGTAGCGGTGCCACCCTCCGGCTCCAGCGTGAGCGTTTTGGTCTCCAGCGTCATATAAGGATCTGCCGCCTTCTGACACGCGGCAAGCGCAAGAATTGCAAGGCCTGCCGAACAGAGTTTTCTATGGTTCATACTGTTTTTGATGATATATTATTTCTTCCGATTTCTTTGCACTGTTTCATATAGTGAGCGTATGCGAGCAGTCTTCTCATCCGGCTTTCTGTCTGTCGATTACGCGGTAGATTGCATAGGCCGCGATGATGGCGCCTATGCTTGCGATGAACGACCAGACTATGCCCTTGACTGCCATAGTCTTAGGGTCGCCGGCGATAACCAGGCCGAGCAGCAGCAGGGCGATGGCGCCGATGGTGATGCAGAAGCAGGTGCAGGCCATATGAGAGTAGGCCTTGACGCTTCGCCTCATCTTGGCATCAGGCTCCTTATCCGCCTCAGGGTCAGTGTAGTTGCAGATGGCTTCGAACCCTCTGTCCTCGCGGCCCTTGACCTTCGACCAGATCTCCATACCGGCCAGGATTGCGATAGGCAGGACGCAGCCGGAGATGGATTCGATGAGGCTCTGGCTCATAACGGAAGCCGGAACTGTGAGTTTCGCGGCGATTCCGATTACCCAGGTAGCGACCATAGCCCAGATCAGCTGGTTGCCTGTCAGGCGTTTGGAGAAGAGTCCCCAGATGGCAGGGATGTAGAGAGGGCACATAATCATTGTAAGGAGTGTCACGACTACCTTCTCGGCGCCGCCGGCGAACGGAACCAGCATCGAGAGGCCGATGATGACAAGTCCGAAGACGAGGGTGAAGATTCGTCCGACTTTGATGCGGGTCTTCTCGTCGGCATTTCGGTTCTTCTCTTTATGGCCCCAGATTTCGTAGGTGAAGACGTTAGCATAGACGTTGAGGATACCCGAGACGTTGCTGAGCGTTGCCGAGAGCATCGCCGCCAGCATCATTCCGACCATACCCGACATCAGCACGAGCTTGCTCATATTCACGTAGGCGTGCTCGCCGTTGTAGGTCATCGTGGCCGCGTCCGCGTCCAATGCAAGGCCCGGTTCCATCACTCTGCAGATCATAGTAGGAAGGTACCAGATGAGAGGGGTGACGAAGTAGAGAAGACCGATGAGGTAGGTGCTCTTCTTGGCGTCCTTTCTGGTCGGAACGCTGATGTAGCGCTGTACGAAAGGCCAGTCGCCGCCTATCATTGCGGTGTTCAGGAAGATCCAGAGGAAGAGCCAGAGCCAGGTATAGGTTTCAGATGTTCCGGAGAAGAATCCCGGGATTCGGTTGGCTCCGTCTATGAAGGCTCCCACTCCGCCCACTGCGTGGAAGGAGAGCGGAATCATGAATACCACCACTGCGAGCAGGACTCCGAACTGGATGACGTCGGTCATAAGTACGGCGAGGAAGCCTCCGGCTATGGTATAGACGAGGGCTATGACTCCGAGGATCAGCAGGGCCCACCAGATGCTCAGGTATCCGGCCGCGGTGTCTCCCGCGAATCCTGTGGATGCGAAGATGCTTCCGTCAGGGACTTTTATGAGGGCGCACATCACTACGGCTACTGCGTAGAGGGCCACTGCGGTGTGGACGGCCCTGGCGACGATGCCGGAGATGGTGTAGAAACTTACGGAGCTGTGGCCGAAGCGGACTGTCAGGAATTCTCCCGGGGATTTGATTCGGAGGTTTCTCCATTTGCCTGATATCCAGCGGCCTACAATCAGTGACGCGACTCCGAGGCAGAGGGCTACTACCACGGCTACGAGGCCGGATTTGTAGGCTACGCCGCCCCAGACCACGAAGGTGCTGGCGGAGAATATGGTCATATAGGATGATACGCCGGAAAGCCACCAGGATGAGTTGCGCCCGGCGATGAACATATCTTCAGAGCTCTTGATTTTGCGGGACATTATGAAACTCACCGCAATCAGCCCTATGAAGTAGAACAGAATTACCAGATAGTCAAGGGTTCCCATATATTATGTTTGAATCTGTTTTAAAATCTTTGTTTGAGTGAATATTTCGAGTATTATATCTCAAAGTCTTTTGCCTTCCGGGGGAAACAGTTCAAGGCAATTTCTCCTATGCCTATTACTTTCGCAGTTTATAGTTCAATGATTACTTTCATTGATGTCATACGATTCTCATCTATAAACTTGTAAGCCTCATCATACTGTTCGAACGGGAAGCGGTTCGAAATAAGCGGTTCGAGACTGATAGCCCCCGAACTTACCATATCAATCGCCGTAAGATAATCCTCGTGGCGATACATCATCGTTCCTACCAGTTTTAATTCATGCTCTCCCAAATAGAACATACTGAGTGCCGGGTCTTTGCCAAATACAGCCACGACCACAATAGTACTCCCTTTCTCTATACACTCCATCAGAGAGCGGATACTTGTCTCAACTCCGGCGACTTCGAACGCGGCTTGAAAACCCTCCTCACCAAAAACGCTCTTTATCCCTTCCTTTAACGGCGTCTTTGCGACATTAAGCGTATCGGCGATGCCACATTCACGGGCCAATTCAAGCCTGAAGTCACTTACATCGGTAATTAGAACTTTCTTCGCTCCTCTGGCCTTAGCGAACTGCGCCACGAGATTTCCAATCGTTCCAGCACCGGAAACGACGACATTTTTGCCCTTCAGATCGCCTCCGCGCATTGTCGCATGCGCTCCGACCGCCGCCGGCTCTATCATAGCGCCATAGTCGAGAGACATATCTTTCGGTAACACCGCGACTCTGTCATCATCCACCACAAAATAGTCTTGCGCGGCTCCATCTGCCTGAAATGCCTGCACCTTCAGTTCTTCACAGACATTATACTGTCCTCTTTTACAAGGATTGCACTTTCCGCACACAAGTTGCGGGCGGGCGGTGACATAATCACCCGTCTTACAGATTGTTACAGCCTTCCCGGTGGCAACGACAACCGCCGAATATTCGTGTCCCTGAACTACCGGATAGAAGGTTGCAGGATGGCAGCCATGATAAGAATGTATTTCACTTCCGCAAATACCTATTCGCTTAATATTCAGAAGGACTTGATGTTCTTTCAACTCAGAGGCTTTGGGTGCCTCTACCTCACGGAACTCGATGTGTTTCGGTTCTACTAATACAGCCTGTCTCATTTTATATAAATAATTCTATCAGTTGTTTAAATTTCAGAACGATTATACTTAAAAATCTTCGTATGATAATTTTGCTGTTTCGGTAAGAGATCTTTCAACCTTGTCGCAATGTTCCATATAGAATTGATAAACCTGATCCCATTTGTAATAAGAAGCTTCAACTGCTTCCAAAGGCAGTTGGAGGTCTTTTTCATTCAGCATGAATTTAACTAGAACTTCCGGATTGTCCTCCGATCGATAAAATATCATCTGAAGGTTTGATCCCATTGGAATGTCCCAATAATTCCAACTCTGCAATGCATCTTTGGAATTGCTTGCCTCACGTGCCCACGTTCCCACATTCAGATTTGTCAAGATCCCCATAAGAACTCCATCATGTCCGAAGTTGAGATTGATACCGTGACGTTTTCGGGCAATATCTTCGGCAGACTCATCAAGCAAGTGGCGTAACGTGCGTGATGCAAGTCCCCAACTGCGCCCGTGAGACACAGGTTCCGGTCCTTTCTGTGCGAAATATTTGTAGTTGTCAATTTCAGCCCAAGCCAATATTTCCTCTTCTGTGAAAATGTCCCATATCGGAACTTGTCGATCGAGACCTTGCATAAGTGACGCCATCAGCCAAAAACGGTGAACGAGGTCATATTTGTCATACTCACATTCTATTGGTGTAATGTCCACAAACAGTCTTGAGAAAAAGGCGTCCACATCCAATTTCTCATCAATGTACGAACGGTATTTTTTATACCAGCTGTTCTCTTTGCCAAGAATATACTTATCAAGAGGACTCCTGTCCGGACATACGTTGCCATAGGGGTTCAATACGGGAAGAAACGAACGGGAGTTGTCTATCTCCGCCCATTCAAGATCCGGGCGCAAAGACAAAATCCCGGAATTCACAGATTGCATGGTAGCCGCCACACGAAGAACATTTGTGGCATTGGTCTTCAAATAAGGATGATCTTCAAACACTTCCGGATAGTTTTGCACCATCCTCCTGCCTATTTCTCTTGTCTGGCGATAACCGATTTGCGTCAGGTCGCCTTCTTTGTAGAAGACATTCTTCTTGAATGGCTCAAGACGTTCATATATGGCTTTCCCAAAATCTGTAAGATTGTTTGTGGCATATGCTTTCTCCAGTACACCATATACTGAAGGATAAGTCAGATCATCATCAATCTGACGTGCTCCATGACGAAAATAGCCATTTATGTAGAAAGGCTTGTATCCTTTGGGGGCTGGAGTAACCGGATGGGAAAGATCTGTCACATAATACACGCCTGCTGCACGTTCCGGGTCTCTGCGTATCTCGTCAAGAGCACATTCTGTCTCTGAATTTTCTTTAGGAAGAGAAAGCTTGAATATGCAAGGAAGGTCCGAAGTCTTGTTTACATTCGTATTTGTATTGACATACATCGCACCATCTTTGACCACAATGTCTTCCGGCTCGTAAATGACTTGCTCCTGGACATTGTATCGTGCTGTAATTGTCCGTGTGTCAGTATCGTACACCCGGATGCAGGAAGGCCGGCTATCATCTTGTTTCCCCATTCCGAAGCAATAATAGATTTTACCGTCGTGCATACATCCTGCCTGGGTGAACCACACATCGTATGGGAAGACCACCTGGTCAAGAATGTCATTTTCATCGAGACGGACCTCTGCGCCCTCACTTAACGATGGAATACGGAATTTGGTGGCGACATACTGATTTTCCCACGCGTGCTTAGTTACTTTCGCCACAGTGCGCTTCCGGGCCGAGAATATCCATATAAATCCACGTTCCCGGTCAACCAGCCAGCTTGGTGCGCCAAAGATGGGGACATATCCTTTCTCCGCCCACTTCGAGCCGTCAAGTTCAATTGTCTGGGCAATTTCACTGCTGAAGCGTTTCCCACGACGGGTAATACTCTCAACATAACACAACCACTCCATCTCACTGCCCACCTTTCCGTTCGTTATATACAGAAGAGGGAACGAAGCTCCCCGTTTTGTCTCAACGCCAAAACATACATTATTCACGTGGTTGTCAGGATGAGAGGAAGCCAGTTCAAAGCCAGCTAAGGGTTTCGAATCGCCACTTTTGAAATCATATATGTTCACGTGTCCTCCATCCTCGCACGAGAATATGTAATCACCCCATATTTCAAGTCCCTGCTGCGCCCTCCCTCGGCCTTCCTTTTTCAGGAAGACAGAACACTCTACATCTTTCTCCGGTTCCACATACAACTGAGCAGCCAGTGGAATGGAGATCAAAAAGCACGCGGCAGACAAATATATTCCCTTCATAAGAATGCTCTACAAATTAAAGCAGGTATATTCTACGTTAATCAAACAATTCAATGCCCAACGACTCAAGGCGACCCTGCAACTCCTTCACATCGAGATGACGCGGGGTACAGTGCTGCGAGGCGCTCATAGCGGCGGCAACGCCAGTAGCTTCTCCCATAGCCATGCAAATACTCATTACACGGTATGAAGCGTGAGCTCTGTGAGTGCCGGATATGCACCGTCCTGCCACAAGAAGCCCGTCCAGGCCCAATGGGAGGAAACAACGATAAGGCAGATCGTATGGTTTGCAGTATTGGATGGTCTGTTCCGCCTGTCCGGCTCCGTCAGGGTTATGAATATCGACGATGAACAATGCTTTATGTACTACGACATCAGGGAAACGGCAACCTTGAGCCATCTCATCGGCATCAATAACATAGTCACCTATCACCCTGCGGCTCTCGCGTACTCCTGTTGTCGCTCCACTTCCGATAACTCTGCAGTTTTCGTAACCCGGCAGATTTTCTTTAAGAAATTGAGTCAGAAGGCGTATTTGCTGCCTAAGTTCAAGGTCAGCCGAGAAAATAGAACTTACCGATGTTATATCCACCTTGTTAACCTGCGTCGTATTTACCTGGCGGCAACCCGGTCTGACGACCGGATGAAGACGCACAGCGGCAAGCGTCTGAGGAATTTTGCCTTCATCCGCTTTCTTTTTGCACCAATCAAGAAAACGCTCGCCGTTCAGCTGAACATTATCAACATCTCCGATACAGATAATTCCCTTCGATTCATCCACACCGTCAATGGTATATTCAAGAGTTACAGGCTGCATCAGTCCGTCAGCACGCCCTTTTTCTATTTTTGCACCTGCAAGAAAAGATACGACAGCGTCTCCTGTACAATCGATTGTCACCGGTGCCTCAAAAGAGAGAGCCCCTTCGTTGCTTGCGCACTTAATGCCCTTTACCACCTTTCCGTCCCGAATAACATCCGATACGCAACATTGCAGAAAGACATCGATATTCTTTTCTTTGGCGACAAACTCCGCCAATGTGAGTTTGGCCTCTTCGAAATCGTGAGCCTTTCCGTGTTCTCCAATCCAGTCATTGTCTTTGACTCCAAGAAGATCACAAACCTCATCTCGCATTGTGCCCTTGCTCACACTGCCGAGGACAGGACCGACATATCCGGCGGTCAGGTTGCCTCCGATCACTCCATACCTCTCTATAAGAGCGACGTGCGCTCCTTGTCTTGCGGCAGCTACAGCTGCACATATCCCGGCAGGACCAGCGCCTGCTACTATTACATCGTAATGTCTTGTATTCATAATAGTATTCATAATCAAACCTTATTATCTGCTTGTATATGGTCTAGAAACAGTATCAGGCCTGTCGGACTGCCGTGGGCACGCCTCGTCTTCCGGACCGATGTCAATCACCAGGTTCCGCAGACGTGAGATTTGTTAAGTATGTATGTGCCGTCTGCGGAACAGTGATTGTCTGATATGTTTTTCAAGATTATAAGAATTGGGTATGTGGGGGACTTTGAATCGATTCAAAGTCTGTGATGCAAAGATATGAAAAATATCTTTTGAATCCATTCAAATTTTTGTGAAATTTTTGTAACTTTTTTGTGAACTTCCTTTATATTTGCGTTTGAGAGCCTCAGGAGGCGGCTGCAGGCAGGCTGCGCCCGCGGGCAATCCGGGTGAGGAACTTTTCGCCCGAATTTGTCCCTGCCTGGAGGTGGAAATTTTTATTGATTATGGGAAAGATTACCATTAAGGATATAGCTCGGGAGGCAGGGGTTTCGGTCGGCCTGGTTTCGATGACGCTTAACGGAAGGGCGGGAGTGAACCCGCAGACTTCACAGAAGATTATGGAAGTGGTCAAGCGCCTTAACTATACACCGAACAAGGCCGCTTCTACCTTGCGTATGGGTTACAAGAAGACTATCGGCGTAATCACTCCGGACCTTTCGGACCATTATTTCTCCGAAATCTCCCGCCAGATAGAAAACTTGGCCTACGATAATGGCTTCACCGTCCTCTTTGGCAGTTCCGATGACCGTAAGGACAAGATAGCCAAACTGATAGAGACTTTTTATTCCGATGGCGTCCACGGGATTATCCTCACTCCTTGTGGCGGCTGTGAAGATGAAATCCTTAACGCTATGGAGCTTGGAATCAAGGTGGTTCTGATGAACCGTGACCTGGAGGGGCTCGAAGGCGTGGGGCGTGTTCTGATGGACAATGATAAGGCCATCCGTATGGGGCTCGACCATCTTCTTGCCAATGGCTATAGTCATATCGAGATGATTTCCAACTATATCCGAACCTCTACTCTGAAAGTTCGCGAGGACAGTTATCTGAATGCGATGGCGGAGAAGGGCTATGCCGATGTGGCCAGGGTCTCCTATGTGGATGAAAAGAATCCGTCAGAACTCGAGACCTGCATCCGGGCCGCTCACGAGAGGGGAGCGGACGCCCTGTTCATACCGCGCAGCTATATCGCCCTCTATGTCGGCAACGCCATAAAGCGCATCGGTCTCCGCATTCCCGAAGATTTCGCTATTATCGGCTTCGATGGCGGGTTCAATTACCGTATCTTCACCCCGCAGATCACCCAGCTGAAACAGGACACCCTCGCAACCGCTTCCGAGTCCTATAATATGCTGATTTCTATGATGTTTTCCGGCGCTGAAGGCCGGAACGTCTCCCTCGCCCCATCCCTCGAGCCTGCCGACTCATCCCGTTCCCGCCGCTGACGGCTCTCCGCGGCGGGAATGAATGTGGCATTGGACGCGTAAGCGGCCTAGCGGATGCCGTATTTCTTCAGAATCCGAAGGAGCGGGCGGCGGATGGACTCCATCCAGAGTGTGTAGCCGTGGTCGCTCGGGTGGACTCCGTCGACGCTGCTGTCGTGGCGCGAGTCGGTCGCGTTCGTGCTGTCGATGTAGTAGACGTCAGGGTAACGCTTGACCGCGATGCGCATCAGACTGTCGGCGGTGGCCCATTTCTCCGCTTCGGCCTTCGCGACAGAAGTGTCGAAGTTACGTTTCTCGCGGTAGATCGAACGAAGGAAGATGAGCGGTTTGCCGGGGTGCGCGGCGCGGATAGTCTCGATGAACGGGAAGAGGCGCTCGCGCATCATCGCCGCCGTCGGGTTCGAGAAACCGTCGAATACGAAGGCTTCTGCATCCGCAGCAGCCAATAGCTCAGCGAATTGGCTCTGGAGTTTGCTGTTTCCGCTGACGCCGAGGCTGAGCAGCCCGAGACCGGTTTCGCGGCAGAATTGGGCGGGATAAGTCATTCCCGGACGCGAAGTGCTGACGCCGTGGGTGTAGCTGGAGCCGAAGATGGCGATGCGGTGGCGGAACGGATTGTCGGCTTTTTCAATGATCGCGCCGCTTTCGACTCCGATCTGCACGGACTTGAGCTCGCTGCGCAGCGGAAGATAGAGCAGAAATTCCTTCATCGTGCCGTCCATATCCTTGACCAGTACCGTGTTATGACCGTTCTCGCTGTTCATCGGAGGGCAGCCTGCCGCGGCCCAGAGCCATCCGCCGTTCTGATGGACATAAAGATCGTAGCCGCGAAGGGAGTAGTCGCCAGTGTTGAGATTGTAGTTGAGGGATGCGTACTCGCTCTTTACCGAGATGGTGGAGGAGTTCGTCCGGAAGGCTACGGCTATGCCGGAAGGTTCGCGAAGGAGCTGATTTTCAGGCTTGTTGAATCCCTTGTGGCGCACGGTGTCGGCGCGGTGGTAAGGATTCGGAGTGTCCGGGAAGAGTTTGCCGGTAAGGGTAAGGTCCGAGGCTTCGGTGAACGTGTATTCCACGTTCTTGGGTGTCTGTGCACTCAGGGTGAGTGAGATGCAGAGAGCAAACAGCAGATTGGTAAGGTGTTTCATTATTCTTAATTGCCGGAAACATTGGGCCGCAAGTGGCTTCAATGCAGGCGGAACTCTTATTTTCGCGCAAAGATAATCCAATTTCTCCGAATACGGCATCACCCTTACCCATCATCCTCGTCTCATTTCTTGAGTTTGCCGATTCCTTCCGCTCGAAACTCTAATCAGCGTCTGTCCCTGGCTCTCCTCTCCATTACCTCATCCGGGTCCCAGCAAAATCGGCTGAATACCCTCCGACGTCAACGCGGTGACGCTAATGATTCCGAATCATCTTCTTTTCGTCGGAGGAATCCATCAGGCTCCGAAAATCTCATCGATAGCACTGAGTTCCTCTTCAGAAAAACCGGTGTTCTTCAAGGCTCCGATAGAGTCCTGCA
>CAVCSJ010000020.1:0-20105 GCA_963604895.1 bacterium | reverse complement strand
GCGAACATATTCTTCTTGTAGGCCTCAACTCCCGGCTGGTCGAAAGGATTGACTCCCAGAGTGTAAGCGCTTACGCCGCAGGCAAACTCGAAGAAATAGAAGAGGCAGCCGAGATTATACTCGTCGATCTGCTCCACCTTGACCTCCAGCTGAGGAACATTGCCGTCGATATGCGCAAGCTTGGTACCGAGCTGAGCCATAGCGTTGCAATACTCCACATTCCTGCCTGCGAGATAGTTAAGCTGGTCGAGATTCTGCTCGTCACTTCCGATCTTGACAGAGCGGCGGCTCTTCTCAACTGTGAGAACGGTCTCGAACATAACGCGGTCACCCTGCTGAATGAACTGGCCCATAGAATGAAGGTCAGCGGTATTGGTCACTGAAGCCGGGAAAATACCCTTAAGGTCCTTACCCTCGGACTCACCATAAAGCTGCTTCCACCACTCGGCGAAATACTGGAACTTAGGATTGAAGGAAACCATAATCTCCACCTTCTTTCCCATCTCGCTGTAAAGCAGATTACGCATTGCAGCGTACTTGACTGCAGGATTCTCAGCGCCCTTGGCAAGCAGAGCCTGACGCTCCTCGGCTGCACCGCGAAGAATCGCGCGTACGTCGAAACCTGCAAGCAGGATTGGCAGAATGCCGACCGGGCAGAGAACGGAGTAGCGGCCGCCCACGTTGTCCGGAACCACGTAGCTGCGATATCCTTCCTGGGTTGCGAGAGTCTTCAGCGCGCCCTTTTTGGCGTCTGTGATAGCTACGATTCTCTCTGCGGCCTCGCTGCGGCCGTAGGTCTCCTCGAGGTGCTGCTTAACGATGCGGAAAGCGACCGCAGGCTCGGTGGTAGTACCTGATTTAGAGATGACTACGCAAGCTGCGTTACGCTCTGCGACGAGATCCATAAGCTCGGCGATGTACTCCTCGGAGAGGTTGTTGCCGGCGAAGACGATTTCAGGATTGCCATTCTTGCATTTGAGCTGCTTTGCGAAATTGTGCGAAAGAGCCTCGATGGCGCAACGTGCTCCAAGATAGGAGCCGCCGATACCGATAACGACCACGAGATCCACGCCCTTAGCCTTCCAGCTGTCGCGAATCTGCTCATACTCAGCGAGTTCAGACTCCTTCATATCTACAGGAAGAGTCAGCCAGCCGAGAAAATCATTGCCCTTACCGTTACCGGCGACGAGCGTGTCGAAGGCAGTAAGTGCCTTAGCCTCGTAAGTCTTGTAATCTGAAGACTTTACGAACGAATTACATCCGTTAAGATCGATTTTTACCATAATAATTATAAATTATTTACATATCATTATATCCAGAATAACATTGTCCGTCTCGTGCATTCCGACCGAGCCCACGCGCCCCAGGTTGCAGATCGAGCGCTCGATGTCGTCGTCGATGATTCCGTCGCGGCGGCTCACGCAGTGCCCGGCCAATGCCAGTTCGCACGCCTGGACCGCGCTCGAGACGCCCGAAGCCACCTTCAGCGCGCATCCGACCTTCGCCCCGTCGCAGACCATACCAGTGATGTTCCCGATCATATTCTTAATCGTCGCGCAAACCTGCTCGTAAGTGCCGCCCTTGAGCCAGGCGATGCCGCAGGCCGCGCCAGTGGAAGCCACCACGCAGCCGCAGAGCGCCGAGAGAATGCCCAGGTGACTCTTTATGTGAATCGCTATCAGATTGCTCATTATCAATGCTCTGGCAAGCCTTTCGTCATCCACGCCGTAGTGCTGTGCATAGGCGATCACCGGCATACTCACCGTAATTCCCTGGTTGCCGCTGCCGGAATTGCTCATCGCCGGCAGAGTGCACCCGGCCATACGCGCATCGGAAGCCGCAGCCGTGAGAGACATCGCGTAAGAAAGGAAGCTCTTGCCGAAAACCGCTGAATCAGAAGCGATTGTACTTCCGACATTGAGGCCGTAATCCCCTTTGAGGCCCTCCCGGGCCAATGCCAGATTAAGTGTCCGGTCCTCAAGGATAAAGTCGATATCGGAATAGGCAACGCTCTGCGCGAAATCATATATCTCCCTGACAGTCAAGGCGCAGCGGTGGGAAGAAGCGGCAGAATCGCAAGCCTCGCCCGTATCCTTCAGCACCTCCCCGTCGCGCTCCAGCCGGACGATATTGTCGTGTCCGTCCTGAATCACCGCAGTCGCGGCGTGCCCTTCGCAAGTCACTGTCACTGAAACATAAAGCACGTGATCCGTATGGGCTACGCCCAATTTCACACTCTCCTCCAGCTCCTTAGCCCGTGCCACGGAAAGATCCGAAAGGTCACGAAGCACCTCGAGCCCGTATTCGGACTTCCCGCAGACCACGCCGAGCGCCGCCGCGATGTGCAGCCCGGTCATCCCCGTGCCCGGCACGCCCACGCCCATTCCGTTCTTCAGGATGTTCCCGCTGACCGACACCTCGATGCCGAAATCAGCCGTCAGGCGATTCTCCACCTCAAGCAGTTCGGCCGCTTTGGCAGCGGCCAATGCCACAGCGATGGGTTCGGTGCAGCCCAGGGCCGGCTTCACCTGCGAATGTATAAGTCCTATTATTTCGCGTTCACGTTCTGTCATATTAACTATCTTGCTGTAAGCCAAGTAATTGTATCTTTCATAAGAGCCTGCATAACCTCCGGTTCGCAGATGCTTTCCAGAGGAAGGCCAAGACTGAATACACGGTAAGCCCCCTTGTCTGCGCAGACTGCGGCGGAGACAGAGTTGCCGGTATAGCGAAGAACCGTCTGCGCATCCTTTCCTGCAGGCAGGATGCCGTCAGGATTCTCCACACAGTAGATTTCGTCATTCAGTTTCTGATGGAAGGTGAAACTGCCGGCGATATTGCTGAAATCCACAGGAGAATTGTGCAGAGTCTCCACAGCACCGGTATAGCAGGCGTGGTCAGCTACCCAGCGGTAGCCCAGCACATCGCTCACAAATGCCTTGGTGTCAGCTCTGTACACGCTGTCCACCTGAACAGGATAGACCTCGTCCCAGACATCCGTACCGATATTGGCACCGGAAATAAGGATGTTGCCACCCTCGGAAGTATACTCGCGAAGCGACTTCTGCAGAGCCTCAGGGAAGACCTGGAAACGGTTCGGAACCGCTCCCCTGCCCACCTTCGTGGTAACCTGCTTGCCGCAGAGAAGGTCGATGACAGGATAGTCGGAAGCTTTCACGTCAGAAGCCGTGAAAGCGTCACGGGAAGATGACTCCACAGCATATCCGGCCGCCATAAGTGCCTTTGCGTGAAGGTAAACCAAGTCGAAAGTATTGCCCGGAACCAGACGGCCAGCATAATCGGAATGTGAAGCCCCGAAGCCAGGATTGTCATCATCCATCCAAGGCAGGCTTCTGCGGTACTGGTAGACATTGCCTATGTAATTGATCTCGTGACCGTAAGCCACACCGCCGTCGGTGGCGGCATCGAAGCCGGCATATTCCGGAGTATCGAACCAGGTAGGAGCGGAGACACGATCGAAGTTATTGACCACCAAAACATTGGAGGCTGCGCCGTCAGGCGTGCCGACGCAGAGAACCTCGGACGGAAAACTCTTGCCGCCTGCATTGTACGCCACGACCTTGTAGCTGTACAGGTGTCCCGGAGCTGCTTCGACCTTCACCGAGCAGCCCTGCGAAGGATCGAGGTAGACGCCCTGGTCGAAGACGCCGTCATCCACGCGGGTGTAGAGAATGTAGCCCTCAGGCACTGCGGTAGGCTCCTTGCTGTCCTCGGTCGGCTTCCAGCTCAGAGTCGCCTGCTGGCCGTCGAGATGTGCGGCGAAGGAGTTCACAGGAAGCGGCTGGACGGTATAGTCGAAGGAATACAGGTCGCTCAGGAACTTGAGCATCGCCTTGTAGATGGCGCGGCTCACGGTGAAGCGGAAAGTCGGGTCGAGACCGTACTTCATATCCGCAAAGTTCTGATGTGAAAGGAGTTCCAGAAGCATTCCAGGAACGGAAGTCGTGCGGGATTCGCTGTAGGAGCGGTCCCAGATCATTCGTTTGTTCCACTGCGGGTCGAAGTCGGAGCGCACGTCATCGCAGATCTGGTCGGAAACCAGCGTCGCGAGATGGCGGCAGGTCATACGGCTCTCTCCGTTAGGGAGACGGTCGCTGCCGTCGGCGAGGAGCGTGTAGATGGAAAGAGTTCCGACGGTGGAGTCATCAGGAGTGGTGCCGGCATCGGTGTGGAAGCCGAAGGAAAGGTCCACAGGGATGTTCTTGCCTTCCTGCTTAGGGTTGGCCTTGGAGCCGCCGGCCATCATTCCCACCCAGGCGCCGCGGGCCGCGTAATCCTGAGTATAATCGTCTTCCCACTTGCGCGTAAGCGTGCTGTCGACGCCCGCCCACTGCATCCAGTAGATTGCGCCCTCGGCGAAGGCCGGCATTCCGGAGGTGGTGTAACGTTCCACAGGCTCGTCGGCGAGGCCGCGGGCTATCTTGCCGACGCCGCCGCCGAACTTGACCGCATCAGCGGTCACTACGCTGTTCCTCACGAACTTGTGTCCGGAAGGAGTAGTGTTGTCGAGTGACACATAGCCCTCGCTGCCCTTCTCGAATTCGAAGGTTCCGAGGTATATCCAGGTGCCGCCGCCCATCTTCTGGTTTACGGTGAATTCTGTCTCTCCGCTTGCGTGGCGGACGGTGTAGTGAGCTGCGGAAGTGCTGTTTTCCAAGGTTTTATATGAAACATACACTGCGTAGGAGCCGGCTTCCTCGATGGTCGGAGTCCAGCGGATTTCGCTCTTCTCGCCCTTGAGGATGCACGGGGCCTTGCGGGCCGTACCCATAGTGAAAGGATTGTCATTCAGGACATAAGCAGCCTTGGCATCCGCGAAGCCCTCGCCTGCGTCACTCCATACGCCGTTCTCGCTGTAGCTTCCGCTGCGGCGCATCAGACCGTTGCGCTCGCCCGTGAAGGCCGGATCATTGTCAGCGACGATTTCGTGCACCTGAGTGTCGCGCTCGCGCGGAGTCATCACGTATGCGCCTGCGTTCTCAAGCATAGGAATCAGGAACGGAAGCACATAGCTCTGTGTGTACATATCCTCTACGGTTCCGTGACAAGGGGCTCTCTGCCACTCCCAGCGGCCGAATTTTTCCTCGAAATAGCGTCCGTGACTCTGCCAGAGGGCGACGATGCGTCCGTCCAGACCGCGGTCGAAACTGCGTTCGCCGATGCGTGTCACGAAGGAGTCGCGGCCCTTGTCGGAGAAGGAATATTTGTATGAATGGCTCTGACCGTCATTACCGAGAGAAGGTGTCACAAGAGTCTCCAGACGGGTGCCTTTCATAAAGATATCACCCAGCTGCTCCCTTCGGTACCCTTCCGGGAAGAGGGAGGAGAGAGTCTTGCGGAACCATTTCACGTCTTCAGTGCGCCAGGCGTAATCGCCCAGATCCTGGGTGAAATAGAAATCCAGTTTGCCTCCGCGGCGCAGAATCTTGCTTATGCGCGGGTTGGTGGCTACTGTGGTCCTTTCACGAAGAAGAACCTTCAGGGAATCCTGTACGGGAGCGAAGTCCTCGGCGATGTTGCGGCTCTGCGCTGAAAGACTGCCGCAGAGCAGGGCCAGGCTCAGAAGTGTTATTATGCGCTTAGTCATATTTTTTCACGAATAGAATTTCGGTCATAATGGTCAGAACGGCTCCGACTGCGATTCCCAGGGAATCGGAGTAGAAGTCCAGAGGGTCCTCACTGCGGTAATCCGTAAGCCCCTGCCCGATCTCCGTGGCGGCGCCGAGAAGAAGGCCTATCACAATGATGAACAGATAGATGAGTATCCTGCGCCAGAACTTGTCGTGACGCCAGTTGAAGGACCAGCGGGCGAAGAATACGAACGGCAGGAACATACAGAAATGGACTATCTTGTCTTTAGGGAGTCCGAAGAATGTCAGATCGAAATGTCTGATGTCGTCGAAGTGTCCGAAGCACAGCCAGACGATGGTTGCGAGATACGCCACGAAGAGAATCCTGAAAATCCAGATTCTCAGCGTGTGCTTTTTCTGTGTTTTCCTGCGTTTTGTCATAGTGCCTGCATATCGTTAAGTTTCCTGTAATAGCCGCCCAGGGCCAGAAGCTCCTCGTGACGGCCTCTTTCCACGATACGGCCTTCGTCCATAACGATGATCTCATCGGCTCCCTTGATGGTGGACAGACGGTGGGCGATGGCGATGGTGGTACGGTTAGTCATAAGACGGTCCAGAGCCTCCTGAACGAGTCTTTCGGACTCGGTGTCCAGGGCCGCCGTGGCCTCGTCGAGAATGAGGATAGGAGGGTTCTTGAGGATGGCGCGGGCGATGCTGATTCTCTGGCGCTGGCCTCCGGAGAGCTTGCAGCCGCGGTCACCTATGTTCGTATTGTAACCTTCCTCCTTCTCCATAATGAAGTCGTGGGCGTTGGCGATCTTCGCCGCAGCGACCACCTGCTCCATCGTGGCGCCTTCCACACCGAAGGCTATGTTGTTGAAAATCGTGTCGTTGAAAAGGATAGGATCCTGGTTCACATTGCCCATAAGGGCACGCAGATCCTTGATGCGGAGGTTCCTGATGTCCTTGCCGTCGATGCTGATGCTTCCGCCGGTCACGTCGTAGAATCGCGGAATGAGGTCCACCAGGGTGGTCTTGCCCGCGCCAGATGCGCCCACAATGGCGACAGTGCGTCCCTTAGGAATATCTATATCGATGTCCTGCAAGACTTTGCGTTCGCTGCCCGGATAGTTGAAACCTACTCCGCGGAAAGTAATTCCCTTCTCGAAGCGCTCCAGAGTCTGAGGCTCGGCAACTTCCTTTATGTCGGACTCGCTGTCGAGGATCTTGTTGATTCGCTCCATCGAAGCCATACCCTTAGGGATGCCGTAGGCGGCCTTCGAGAGGTCCTTTATAGGGTTGATGACGCTGTAGAGGATGACCATATAGTATATGAAGGTCGGAGCGTCGATAGGAGAATCCGCCTTGAGGATGAGGGTGCCGCCGAACCAGAGCACGATGGCTATCATTACGGTTCCGAGGCACTCGCTGACCGGATGCGCCAGGGCCTGACGTGTGGCCACGCGGCTGTTCTTCACCTTCATCGCGGAGGTGATGCCGTCGAACCTGCGGCTCATCTTGCCCTCGGCGAGGAAAGCCTTGATGACGCGGAGTCCGCCGAGCGTCTCCTCCACCTGCGACATAGTGTCGCTCCACAGGGCCTGAGCCTGCAATGATCTTTCCTTCAATTTCTTACCGATAATGCCCATAATCCAGAGCATAGCCGGAGCGAAGAGAATGGTGAAGAGAGTCAGCTCCCAGGAGATGAAGAGCAGGGCCGCGAAATAGCCGACAATCAGGATAGGATTCTTGATGAACATATCCATCGTGCTGGTGATCGAGAACTCGACCTCCTGCGCATCGCCGCTCATTCGGGCTATGATGTCACCCTTCTTTTCCTGCGAGAAGAAGCCCAGAGGCAGGGAAAGGATCTTGTTGTAGATGTCCATTCGGATGTCCTTGACGACTCCCGTACGCATAGGAATCATCACCGCGGCGCTGCCGAAATAGCAGGCCGTCTTCAGCGCGGTCATAAAGCAGAGCGCCGCACAGAGCGCGAGCAGCACCCGTGCAGGGCCCCAGGCCGCGATGAGCGAAGTCACGTAGTAGTAGAGGTTGTTCAGCAGTATGTCCTTGAGCTCCATATCCGCGCTGTCCCAGGGAACGAAGCTGTAGACGCCGGTATCCATACTGAAGAGAATCTTCAGAATCGGCACGATCAGCGAAAAGGAGAAAAGGTTCAGAACCACCGAGAGAATGTTCAGCAGAACAGACCCCCAGAGGTACTTGCTGTAAGGCACGACATAGCGTCGTATCATCTTTATGAATTCTTTCATCTGAATCTTTCGGATTTCGTTATTAATAAGTTACTCGTCGAGCGTGAAGAGCTGCGAAGGCGTGCGTCGCGGCAGCGCCCGCAGCGTCACCGTCCGTCCCTCCGAGCCTGTCAGGAGCCAGGAGTTCTTGCTCACAGGGCGCAGTCCGAGCTGTTCAAGTCCTTCGACAGCAGTGTGATACGCTTTTTCAGGAGTATTGTTGTTCTCGCTCAGGTGACAGAGGAAGATGTGCTTGAGCTGAGGGTGATAGAATTTCTGAATCGCGGAAGCGCACTCGTCGTTGCTCAAGTGACCGTTACCCTGGCAGATGCGCATCTTCAGCTCGTGCGTATACGGCCCGCCGATGAGCATATCCATATCGTAGTTCGACTCGATCACTACCGTTTCAGCCTCCGAGGCGTACATAAGCGCTTCGTCGGTCATCCGACCAATGTCGGTCATCACTACGAGGCGGTAACCGCCAATGTCAAGGGCGTATCCCACGGTCTGTGTGGCGTCGTGAGGCACGACGAAGCATTTTGCGGAAATGCGGCCGGGGATTATTTCATTCCATTCATCCTGAGACAGTTCCCTTCTGCAGGAAGCTATATGGTCTTTCGTGAATGAGTGCGAGGCGAGGGCGTGGTGCAATACCTGGGTGGCGTAGACGGGCTTTCCGAGGCTCTTGCAGTATGCGCCGAGATGTCTGATATGGTCCAGATGGTCGTGAGTCACCAGTATGGAAGAGAAGGAATCGTAGCTGTAGCCGTGCTCTCCGAGGATTTTCTTGAGCCTTCTGAGGCTGACTCCGGCATCGATGAGGATGCCGGCCGGTTCTCTGTCCGGTTCTTCGGATATAATGAAGTAGCAGTTGCCGCAGCTGCCGCTGGAAAGACTGATGAACTTTATCATTGCTCTTCGTTTTCACAATATCTGGCGATGACACTATAGGCATCGGAGACTCCCAGCTCGCCTGCACGGGAGAGATCGATACAGCCTTTCTCCTTGTCTTTCAGATAGATGAGTACCAGTCCGCGGTTGTAGTAGGCGTCACCCATAGCCGGATAGCTTTCGATGGCCTTGCCGTAACTGTCGATGGAGAGCAGAAGCTGCGAGGAGAGGCAGTAGAGGTTTCCGAGATTGAAGTGGATGTACGGGATGTCCGGCGCGATGGTCAGCGCCTCCTGCATATCCTCAATGGCTTCGGAATAATCGTAGCTCTGGTCTACACGGTCGCTCACGCGGGCGCGGGTGGTACCCTGGTCGTCCATCGTGAGTGTCTGGACATTGTTCTGTATGGTGGCGATGAATTCGATCATCTCCGCCCTCAAGGCTCCCCTGTTCATCAGGTAGAATGCCTTGTAAAATTCTGAGTATCTGTCTTTCGCCACATCGGAAGAAGCCATCCCGACGGCATCGTCATACTCTTCCAGCGCGGTCGAGTAGAGTTTTCTCTGCACGTCGTTCATAGCCTTTATGAAGCTGACTCTGGACGCTGACACGCTCGTCTGGCCTGCTGAAGAGCTGCTGTCCCCGTAGAGGGCGTTCTCGATGCGGCCGGAATATGTCAGATATGAAAGTGTGTCGGAATTCGAAATCACCATCGGGACAGGCGTGGTGTTCTGGAAGCGCCTGATCAGGGTGTTTTCGTAGCGGTTGCTCAGGGCGTAGCCCGTATCGTCGACCGAGGAGACCATACTGAACTTGTACAGAGGCCTCAGGCGTATGTCGATGTCGCGGTGCTGCAGGAGTTCGTTGTCGAAGTCCTTCTTGGCGAAATCGGCATCCAGAGCCAGCAGGGAGCTGTATTTCTTCGTGGTATCGGCAAAGGAGCCTTCGGCCGCGGCGTTGGCCGACTCGTATTCACGGATCTTCTGGCGGGCCGTTTCATAGTCCTTCTTCGAAGATGCGTTCATACCGAGCATATTCTTCACATACGAGCGGTTCATATAGGCCTTGGCGAAGTCCGGATAGAGTTCGATGGCCTTGTCATAATCTGCCAGGGCGTCTCTCCAGCGGCTCATCTGTATGAAATAGGAAGCGCGGTTGAAATAGGCCAGCACGTTCTTCGGATTGATGTTTATCACCCTGTCCATATCCTCCAGTGCCTGGTCGAAGTCTCCGACCTGGGCATAGATGAGGCTTCGGTTGTAGAGGGTGAGGGCGTTGCCCGGTTCGTCGGCGAGCACGCGGTTCAGGTCCTTCATCGCGGCGTTGAAGTCCTGCGTGTCGTAATAGAGAAGGGCGCGGTTGAAGTAGGCCAGAGTATTGGTACTGTCGATGGCGATGGCCTTGTTCAGGTCCCTGATGGCATCGTCGCGGCGGTTCTGCTGTGCATAGATGCGTCCGCGGCGGATATAGCCTTCAGCATCGTAGGAGTCCATTTTTATGGCTTTGTCATAGTCTTTCAAGGCCTTGAGAGTGTCCCCGAGGAAGAGTTCTGATGCGCCGCGGTTCAGATATGCGGCCGGATCGCGCGGATTCTTCTTTATGTATTTGTCGAAATCGTCGATGGCGCGGTCGAACTGCTGGGAAAGGAAGTAGGCGACGCCGCGGCTGAAGTATATTCCCATAAAGCCCGGGCGGAGTTCGATGGCCCTGTCGAAGTCCCTGAAAGCCTCGTCGTAACGGCCCAGACGGCTGTAACTGATGGCCCTGTAATGATATCCGTTGGTGAACACCGGATTCAGGCGGACGGAGCGGTCGAAGTCCTTTTCGGCTCCCCGCACGTCTCCGAGGTTGTATTTGGCGATGCCGCGATAGAAATAATTCCAGTAGTCGGTAGTGTCCAGACGTGCGAGGACGTTGAAATTCTCGATGGCCTGAGCGTATTTTCCGTCAGCGAGGCTGGTTCTGCCCCGCAGGAAAAAGACGTCCCTGTCGTACTGGGCGAACACGAGGCTGCCAGCATTCAGAAACAGTATCAGGAAAATCAAAAGTCTTCGCATTTTCGTTTTGTTGCCAAATATTCCTATCTTTGGCGGCAATTTGCAAA
The DNA here is from genome assembly GCA_963604895.1 of bacterium. Lineage (GTDB taxonomy): Bacteria > Bacteroidota > Bacteroidia > Bacteroidales > UBA932 > Cryptobacteroides. The sequence continues at coordinate 9,264 of CAVCSJ010000020.1, read as the reverse complement.
TATAGCAAGAATCGGTCAAAGTTCCGATTAATGCTTCTAAACATTTTTTATGCCGATACAGTGACAGCGAGGAGATTTTTACTGACAATTTTTCTGTGGACAGGGGCGATATTGGCCGCAGGCGGAAACGCTGCGGCCCAGAGCAGTCGCAGTGCGTTCAGCGAGAGGGCTTTGCGCTCGAAGGTGGAATTCCTGAGCGATTCGCTCTGCACCGGGCGCGGCAGCAGCACTCCGGGGGCGAGCGAGGCGGCGTTCTGGCTTGCGCGGCAATTCTCGCACCTGAACCTCACGCCGCTCGGGCATTTCGCGCACAGTTTCACGATGCCGGACAAGGTCGGGCACAACATCATCGGCAGCATTCCGGGACGCAAAGCGGGCAAGTACGTCATCATAATGGCGCATTACGACGGTCTCGGCACGCTCGACGGCAAGCTCTACCCGGGCGCGGACAGCAATGCTTCGGGCGTTGCGGCGCTGCTCTCGCTCGCCCAGGCGTTCTCGCATTCCTCTCCGGCCTCCGGCCAATCCGACCCCACTCTTCTGTTTGTCGCTCTGGACGGGCGGCAGGCCAATATGGCAGGAGCCTACGCTCTCTGCGACGAACTGCTGGACTCGAAGCTGAAGGATCCCCGTACGGGCTTCATTATCAATAAGGAAGACATTCTCCAGGTAGTGAATCTGGACATCATCGGAAGCACGCTGGCACCATTGGACGCGGAGCGGCCGGACTATCTCATTATGCTCGGAGGGCAGCCGTATCAGAAGGATCTTCTGAGTTTCATCAACCGCTCGCAGGACATCGGGCTCGATCTGGGCTTCGACTACTACGGGAGCAAGGATTTCACGGAGCTGTTCTACCGCAGGATCTGCGATCAGCGGCCTTTCCTCGAGAAGGGTATTCCGGCGGTGCTTTTCACTTCGGGCATCACGCTGCGCACGAACCGCACGGACGATGTGGCTTCTTCGCTGGACTACAGCGTCTTGCGCCGCCGCATCGAGCTCATCTACCACTGGATCTCGATGCTCCGCTAAAGAACTGCGGCGGTTGAGCCTGTCGAAACCACCTCCAGACTAGTTCGACGACCGCCCGTTTTTCTTTTTTCGCATTTATCATTATATTTGTAGACTTTAACATTTCGGATATATGCAGAATAGAAAAATAATAGTGGGAATCACCCAGGGAGACGGCAACGGCATCGGTTACGAGGTCATCATCAAAGCCCTCTCCGACCCGAGAATATTGGACGCCTTCACTCCGGTGATCTACGGTTCATCGAAGATTCTGGGCTTCTACAAGAAGGGAATTCACAATATCGACCAGTTCGACACCTATGTCGTAAACAGCGCGAAGGAAGCCCGTCCCAAACACATAAATGTAGTCAACTGTCTGCCTGACAATGTCTACGTGGAGCCGGGCCAGCCTTCCGCAGAATCGGCGAAGGCCGCCATCACATCCCTCGAATGGGCTGTGCGCGACATCAAGAACGGCGACATCGACGTGCTCGTCACCGCCCCGATAAACAAGCGCTCGATGGCCGCACAGGGCTTCTGCCATACCGGTCACACCGAATATCTCGAGGAGCAGTTCGGAGTCAAGGACGGCGTGATGTTTATGGTCAGCGACAACATCAAAGTCGCCATCGTCACGGGCCACATCCCGCTCAAGGATGTGCCTGCAGACCTCACCCAGGACAAGATTATGAACAAGCTGCGTCTTATGAACGCATCCCTGAAAAGGGATTTCGGCATCGACAGTCCGAGGATCGCGGTGCTCAGCCTCAACCCGCACAGCGGTGACGGAGGCCTGCTCGGCGACGAGGAGGAGACCATAATCATTCCTGCAGTGAAAGCCGCGCGCGAGGAAGGCATCGACGCTTTCGGACCATACTCCCCTGACGGATTCTTCGGTCTGGGCAATTATTCCCGCTTCGACGCCACTCTGGCTATGTATCACGACCAGGGACTGGCTCCGTTCAAGGCCATCGCCTTCGAGGACGGAGTAAACTTCACCGCCGGACTCCCTATCATCCGCACATCGCCCGACCACGGCACGGCCTTCGAAATGGCCGGCAAGGACGAGGCCGATCCGCGCTCGATGAGAGCCGCAATCTTCCGCGCCATAGACATCTACAACGCCCGCGAGGCTTATGACGAGCTTCAGGCCGGCAAGATGAAGGAAAGCCCGAAGGAGAATACCAACCGTCCGGGCAAGCCACAGATAGAATAACTGTAGTTTTTCGTATCCAAAAGATTTGGATTTCGTACTTTTTTGACTACCTTTGGTCCGGATGAAACGTTTTCTCTACATATTTCTGTTCCTGTTCCTCATACATCTGGGGCACGTGTTCGTGATTCTTTCGGGACAGGAAGAGGTGGCTGTCGCCCAATATGTACTGGAAGATGACGGATATTCCGACGAGAGGTATTCCGATTACGACTCGCCTTGCGGCGCAGCCACCCTCAATGTTCCCGCTCCGACAGTCTGCTTTTCCGAAAGGGGCGGCGGAAGTTCGAATTTCTCAAATTCAAGACGGGTGAAGATTTCTTCATTCACCCACGAATTGATCATATACGACAAACTTCTTAACAGACACTGTTTTACAGAGCTCGACAATCTCCTGTCCTGCCAGTTATCAGGAGCCCGTTCTCCGGAGAACCGTCTGTTTTTCTTCTGCGCTCTTAAGAGCTGATTCCATTTTCCGCCTGAACCATATCAGACTATGAACTGCCTGTCATTGCATCCATACAGCCGACCATCTGACGCCTTCTGCCATCAGGCGTGGATTGTGCCGGGCGTGGACTGTGATGAAATTAATCACGAACGACAATTTAAAATCAGGAAAATGGAAACAAATTTCAAAAGAGTACACACACTCAACAATATCATCATTACAGCTATCATCGCCGTAGCCGGTATCGGCCTCTTCTTCGTAAATGCAGGACTCGGAATCGCTCTCGTAGTCGTTGCCGTCCTTATGGTCTTCCTCTGGAAGAGCGGTTTCAGAAAGGACGGGCAGAGCACCGTTTTTACGAAAAAGGCCATAGACGTACCGCGCAGCTTCAGACAGAACATCATCGACTTCCTCGAGGGAAATACCGACGAGGTGGATTTCAAGGAAGGCTGTGAAGGCGGCTGCGTGCGCATTGAAGCTTTTTACAACAAAACCGAACAGATCGTCTTCGCACAGCTTATGGATTTCAGCTCCTACACCTACCAGCCGGTGGGCAAAGTTGCCGAACTGCGCGGCGCCAAGGCGGCCAAGTTCATAGAAATCCTCAATAAGAAGTAATGACCCTGTTTCTGGTTCTGATTGCAGCGATCATCCTGATCTGCGTCTGGCTGAACAACCTTTCGTTCCGCATCGGTATCCCTACCCTCCTCGCCTTCATCCTGCTTGGAGTAATCTTCGGCAATAACGGACTTATTCCGATACACCTTGAAGATCAGGAATTTGCGAAGGATACCTGTACAGCTGCACTCATCTTCATAATGTTCTATGGAGGTTTCGGAACCAAGTGGGACTCGGCCAAACCAGTTGCGATTGAGGCCGGTCTTCTCGCCAGCGTCGGAGTCTTTCTGACAGCCGCCCTCACGGGAGTATTCTGTCATTTCGTCCTGAAATGGGGCTGGGTGGAAAGCCTTCTGCTGGGTTCCGTGATAAGCTCCACGGATGCCGCATCCGTTTTCTCGATCCTGCGTTCGCGCAAGCTCGGTATGAAGAACAACATCTCCCCGCTTCTCGAAATGGAAAGCGGCAGCAACGACCCTTGCTCGTATATGCTGACGATTGTGATGCTCTCCATAATGAACGGAAGCGCCTCCGGAGGACATATAGCGTGGATGGTCTTCGCACAGCTGTTCTTTGCGGCAGTCTGCGGAGTCGGTATCGCCAAAATCTCGACCATTCTTCTGAAGAGAATCAAGTTCCAGACTGACGGATTCGATTCTCTGTTCATACTTGCCATAGCCATAGCCTCCTATGCGATTCCGGATCTCATAGGAGGTAACGGCTATCTCAGTACCTACATCGTCGGCATCATCCTCGGAAACACGGACTTCAAGAACAAGAAGGCCCTCGTAAGTTTCTTCGACGGTCTGACCGGTCTGATGCAGGTGCTCATCTTCTTCATCCTGGGTCTCCTGGCCCATCCTGCGACTATGCACAAGGCCATTCTGCCTGCCATCGCAGTGTTCTTCGCCCTGCTGCTCTTCGCCCGTCCTATCACCGTGGTTGCCGTTCTGGCTCCGTTTAAGAAGTACGGACTCAAGCAGATGAAGGTGATTTCATTCGCAGGCCTGCGCGGAGCGGCGTCCATCGTGTTCGCCATTATGGCGACCACGGGCAATGAATTCCTGACGAAGGACATCTTCAACATAGTCTTCATCATTGTGCTGATTTCCATCTCACTGCAGGGATCGCTCATTCCTGTGGTCGCGAAGGCGGCGGATGTAATCGACAAGGATGCGAACGTCCTCAAGACGTTCAATGACTACGCGGAGAATACCGAAATGCAGTTCAGCCGTCTGGACCTGGTGAAGAACGGTCCGTGGAACGGCCGGCCTATCAAGGATCTGCGTCTGCCTGTGAGCGTGCTCATCGCCCTGGTGATCAGAAACGGGGAGAAGATAGTTCCGAACGGTGACACTGTCCTGCAGGAGGGCGACTGCGTGATTATGCTGTCGCGCACCTACGAGGACAAGGACACTTCCATCGAGGAGGTTACGGTGAAGTCCGGCAGCAAGTGGGCCGGCAAGACTCTGAGCGATTACCGCAAGAGCAACGACTACCTGGTGCTGATGATTCAGCGCGGCGAGAAGAATATCGTGCCGCACGGCAACTCCGTCATCCACGAAGGAGACGTTCTTACAATCTGTCGAATTTAGTAACTCTGCGATATAGAGAACGTGCGGTCATTGAGCTTGTCGAAATGCCCGCACATTTTTCTTATAGTGGTTTCGACAAGCTCAACCACCGTTACTGTTTCTTAGCGCGGGCGTTAAGCGCGGACTGGAACGCGCGGGCGTTCTTCAGATGCTGATCATAGGTCACGGCGAAAAGATGACTGCCGTCGAAATTGCTGTTCGCACAGAAGAAAAGATAGCCGTGGCTGTCAGGTGAAAGCACAGCCTCCAGACAAGCCTTCGTAGGCACGCAGATAGGCCCCGGAGGAAGCCCGTTATTAAGATAAGTATTATAAGGAGACTCGTACTTCAGGTGCTTCTTGAGTATCCTGTTGATGCTGTAATCATAGCAGAACGCGATCGTAGGATCTGCCTGCAGCTTCATCCCCTTGCGCAGCCTGTTCAGATACACCCCGGCAATCTTCGGAAACTCCGGCTCATAATTCGACTCCCCCTTCACGATGGAAGCCACGATCGAAACCTCCTCCTTGCTCAGGCCCTGCGCAGCGGCCTGCTTAAGCCGTTCAGGCGTCCAGAAAGCGTCATAAGCCTTCTTCTGAGAGTCCAGAATATCAGTTATACCGGCCGTCCAATACATCTCGTAACTGTCCGGAATGATCATACTGAACACATTCTGAGGCGTAAATCCGTACTTGCTGAGAAGCTCCGGATTATCGAGCGCCGAAGCCACCGTAGCAGAGTCAATCATCAGCTGCGAACTGATCTTCCGCGCGATGACACCCTTCTGCCGCAGCGTCCCCGAAAGCACCAGCTTCGTCGGCGTCTGCCAGCCGTTGTTCAGCATCCTCGCCACATACGCGCTCGTATGCTCCGGCTCCACCACGTAGCGCCCCGGTTTCAGATACTGCGCCACCTGCTTGCTCTCGAAAGTCCTTTTCAGACTCTTCGGCCGCACGACCTTGCAAGAATCCATAATGTTCTCCAGCACGTCGCCAACCTTCGTGTCAGGGTAAACGTAAAGCACAGTCGAGTTTCTGAAATTAGGTATCTTGTTGTCGCTCAAGTAGTTTCCGAACACCAGTCCGACTGCGAGCACGCAGCCGATGATAACGAGGCCTCCGGCCAATATCCACTTCTTCGCCCGGGGCGAGAGTTTTCGCGATTTCCTTGCAGTATTCTCAGCCATAAAAGTTTATCTCAATAAAACGGTATCCCCCTCTCTCAGATCGTGTCCCGGCGCAAAGCCGTTCATCTTCTGCACGCAGTCCATCCTTACGGCGAACCTCTGGCAGATGTCCCTGAGGGACTCCCCGTCATTCTCCACTATATATTTGTCCAGGCCCTTCTGGGTCTTCTTCTTTTTCTGCTGCAGATAGACTATGTCTCCGGCGTGCAGGGAAGAAGACGGGGAAGCGTCGTTGAACTTCAGTATCTCCTTAAGGAACAGATTGTTGGCCTTAGCAATGGACTCATAGCTCTCCCCTTTCCTGGCATAAATGAAAGTCACCCCGTTCTTCGACATCAGAGTCCTGCTCAGAGAAAAGCTGAACTTCTCCGAAGCCTGCACGGTCACGGCCTCCTCCAGCTGCAGAGGCGAAACCGGAATCTCCTCCTTCACCTGGGCCTTCTTCTTTTTCCTGGCCTTCGCCGCGGCCCGGCTCCTGGCTTTAGCCGCCTTCTCAGCCGCCTTGACATCGGCCTTGCTCTGCTTCCCTGAAGCGGCTACAGTCGTCCCGGAGGCAGTTTCCGATGAATTTTCAGAAGAGACTTCAGAGGTTATATCCTCGGATGAAGCGGTATCATATCTCGAAAGCCCGTAATCCTCAATGAGTCTGATCAGCTTGGCCGGGTAGGAAGGGTCCGTGGCATATCCCGCCTTCTTCAGACCGTAAGCCCAGGCCTTGTAATCAGTTATATCGTAATCGAAAAGGAATTTATACCTGTCGCGGTACCGCAGGAAATCCGAATGATCCCTGAACGACTCGTCCGCGCTGTCATAGACTCTGAAGCACTCGGCCTTCCTGTCGTCATCCGCCTTCATAGTCTTGCCCTTCCAGTCGGAATGGCATTTGATGCCGAAATGATTGTTGCCCTGAGAAGCAAGTGCGGAAAGCCCGCAGCGCGACTCCAGCATACCCTGGGCAAGGGTTATGCTCGCCGGAACTCCGCTGCGGTACATCTCGCGAACCGCAGTGGGAGCCCATTTCTGAACATATTTCTCGTATACGGAATCCGCGCTCAACTGAGTGAACAGCAGCGCGAAAGCAGCGACAAGTCCCAAAATTCTCTTCATAGCAGGTGCTAAGTTAGCAAAAATCCCCTATCAGAGACACTCCCCGGGAACAAATCGGACAATATTCTCCTCTCAGAGACTCTTTTTCAGAGGAAAATCGAAAGTATCCCCGTCATTGACCGCTACGGTCTCGGGAAAAATGGTCCGGCACTCGCGCTCATAGACCGAAGCATCACGCTCGCGCGAAGAGAAGTGACCGATCAGCAGACGGGACGCTTCAGCGTCCAACGCACACTTTGCCGCCTGCAGCGTCGTGGAATGATGCCTCTGCGCGGCCTGATCGGCCAATGCTGCGGTGTATGTGCACTCGTGATAGAGTACGTCGATGCCGCGGAGCCACTGCGGAAGCTCTGGGAACGGCGCCGTGTCGGAGATGTACGCGTAGCTTCTCGGCTCCCACGGCAGGTAGGTCAGCTCGGAATTCGGCAGCGTGCAGTCTTCGCGGACCACGTCCTCTCCCCTTTTCAACGTGCCTATCTCGGTAAGGGTCAGGCCGTAACGCTCGATCATCGGCTTGTAGACGTTGCGCTGCGGGGTCTTCTCGCGGAAGATGTATCCGTAGGTCTCGATACCGTGGTTCAGAGGCACGGCGCTGATGCTCAGGGTTTTCGTCTCGTAGAGCACCTCGGGTTCCTTCGCCTTGACGACTATGTGCCTGATTTCGAAGCCTATACCTTCGCCGTAGTAGGAAAGGAAGAACTTCAGAATCCCTCCGAAGGAGTTCGGTGCGTAGATGTTAAGCGGAATCTGGCGGCCTAGCATCCCCATCGTCGACAGCAGGCCGAAAATGCCGAATACGTGGTCTCCGTGGATGTGCGAGATGAAGAGCGAATCTATCTTCTGGATGGAGATATGGTTCTGCTGAAGACGCAGCTGTACGCCTTCTCCGCAGTCTATCAAAAACAAGCGCCCATGTACCGAAAGTACCTGAGCGCTCTGAAATCTGTCAATAATGGGCTTTGCCGAAGCAGAGCCCATTATATGAAGCGTGAAATTCATTTATTCTCCCTTCTCGAGTTTTTCCTTGAGAGCTGCGAGAGCGTCGATGTCACCGAGAGTGGTCTTCTCTACTGAAGAGTTGATCTTCTTGACAGCCTTCTTGGTGTTGTCAACCTCTGTTGCAACCTCTTTCTCCTTGGCCTCAGCGTATGTTCTGGTGTGGGAAAGAATGATGCGGCGGGTGCTTCTGCGAAGCTCGACTACTCTGAATGGAAGAGTCTCGCCTACCACTGCATTCTTGCCGTCCTCCTTGACGAGCTCGCGGTTGAATGCGAAGCCCTCAGCAGCGCCGTCGAGAGTGATGTTTGCGCCCTTGTCAGTAAGGGAAGCTACGGTACCCTCAACTGTGGAACCTACAGAGTACTTGGCCTCGATCTCATCCCAAGGATTAGGAAGAGTCTGCTTGTGGCCGAGGCTGAGTTTGTGGTTAGCCTCGTCGAAGTCAAGGATCTTGACGTCGATGGTGTCACCAGGAGCGACAACCTCTGAAGGATGCTTGATCTTGTTCCAGCTCAGGTCGCTGATGTGAACGAGACCCTCTACACCGTCCTCAAGCTCTGCGAATACACCGAAGTTGGTGATATTGCGTACGGTAGCCTTCTGGATGGAGTTTACTGGATATTTCTCGCGGATGCTCTCCCAAGGGTTGGCAGAAAGCTGCTTGAGACCGAGGGACATCTTGCGGTTCTCGCGGTCGATGGTGAGGATCTGGGCCTCAACTTCGTCGCCGACCTTAAGGAACTCCTGTGCGCTGTGGAGACGTGGGCTCCAGCTCATCTCGGAAACGTGGATAAGACCCTCTACGCCCGGAACGATCTCGACGAATGCGCCGTAGTCAGCGATGAGGATAACCTTACCCTTGACCTTGTCACCGACCTTGAGAGTAGCATCGAGGTTGTCCCAAGGATGTGGAGTGAGCTGCTTGTAACCGAGAGCGATTCTCTTCTGCTGCTCGTTGAAGTCGAGAACAACGACCTTGATCTTCTGGTCGAGCTGTACGAACTCCTCAGGGTGATTTACGCGGCCCCAGGAGAGGTCTGTGATATGGATGAGACCGTCCACACCGCCGAGGTCGACGAATACGCCGTAGTTGGTGATGTTCTTGACG
>CAVCSJ010000019.1:0-20373 GCA_963604895.1 bacterium | reverse complement strand
GTGTGATACACGGTGCGATTAGTTCAGTTGGTAGAGCACCAGATTGTGGTTCTGGGTGTCGTGGGTTCGAGCCCCACATCGCACCCCTTATGAAAGTGAGGATGATTCTCTGAATCTTCCTCATTTTTTTGTTCTTGTAACTGCTTGGTGTTTTGGAAGATGTAATCCAATGTCTTGTTGTAGGAATTGGTTCGATAATTTTTTCCATCAAATTCTATCTTTTCGGGAAACATCGAACCAATGAGTTTCACTTTCACATCTGGACTTGCCTCAGAGAAGAATCTACCGATGTTTTCAAGTATATTCACACCGTACTCTATCTTGTCTTTAACCTTTGTGTCATTGGTAAAATTCAATGTCTCTATCTGAGATTTGATATCGTCCGCTCTTCGTTTCTGCCTTTCTATATTTGCATCCCTATCTCCCTTGTCTATCTCTCCATCGAAGTATAAGTCATTGATTCGGTCAATACGCTCATTGATTTCCTTCAACTGACTTTCCAGTTTAGCCACCTTTGCTTTCAGATTTTTGCTATTCTCGCCCCGAACATCGTTGAGCACCTCTTGATAAAGTGCCAAAATAGCCCCGTTAGGCTTTAACGAAGCCACGTAGTGGGCAAATCCTTCATTTACCTTTTCTGCCCTTAAATTGAGGTGTTTGTGGTCGTGATTACAGAAATAGTAATCGTAGTTTCCACCGTTCCCTTTGCTGGTCGCTCCAGTGATTGTATGTCCGCAGATAGGGCATACCAAGAATTTGCGAAGGTACAAGGACGGATTCAGTGTCTTGGATAGTTTCGGTTGCTCTTTCCTCTTGCCATCAAGTATATCTTGGACCGTATTGAAGGTTTTCATATCAATCAGTGCTTCGTGCTGCCCAAGCACCCATTGTTCTTCATCATCTTCGTATTGTGGGACGTGAACATATCCAGCATAGAACTGGTTTCTCATTGTCCGAAAGAATGTAGTGTCGGGCAATTCGGGATATATCTTGCTCTTGATGAGTGTCGGAATCTCTACCCCTTTTGCCACCTCTTCAAATAGCATCCTAATCTTTTGGGCAATCTCTGTATCAGGCTCAACCCAACAGTTATGCTTACTGACTCTTACATTCTTGTATCCCAGCGGTGCACGTCCCGAATACTTCCCTTTGAGCAACGTAGCGTGAATTCCGTCCTTTGTGCGTTTGGATATCTTCTCATCCTCCGTATGTGCCACGCCACAATACAAAGGAAACAGTGTAGCCCATTCGGGCGTAGAGAAGTCAATTCGGTTTTCAATGGCATTGATTTCCACGCCCAATTCATCTATAAACTTCCGCTTGTAAGTGATGGCGAATTCTACATTTCGCGTAAATCTGTCCCAGCGAAGAAATAGGACTTTCTCAACTTCATTCCTATGCTTTTTGCAATAGTCATAAATCTTCTTCATCTCTGGACGCTTGAGGTCATAATCCTTCGCACTAAAATCTTCCCTATAGGATTCGATGATTTCAAGTTCGTTCCTTGAGCAATAGTCTCGCAGTCTCTTTTCTTGATAGTCAAGTGAACATCCATCCGCTTGTTCGTCAGTGCTTACTCTACTGTATATTATTGCCTTCCTCATTTTTAATTTGCTATTAATCTGTTTGAATTATCTTTATGTGCTTCCTCTTCTTGGAGTGATGCGATGAGATAGAGATAATTCCTAATCTCGGTAATAGCCTCTCTATCTGCCTTTATTCCGTTTGTCTTCAATATCTCAGAACATCGTTCTATGGAAATCATTAATGGTTAAACATTTTTCTTCTTATTCAATTTGAGATGTTTCTGACTCTGTCACTGACAGACTGTTGTACGTCAAGGGACATCTCGCCCTTGTAAGTGTTTCAATATGTATTGTTGAATTGAGGAGGTTTGTTTTTAGAGTGCCTTGAACTGGCTTATTCTTGCTGAATCTCAGCGGAGGGGTATTGCCTCTCCACGCGCAAAAATATAGAAAAAATTTCTTAAAACAAAAAGGCTTTCTTGAGTTTCCTCAGAGTGTTAACCGAAGTGCCCGTCAATGCGGTGACATTCCGCAATGAGATGCCTTTTTTCAGCAACGAAATTTCTTTGGAATACTGTGCCCTATAAGACTCTTCGCTCTTTCTGTAGGATGCTGGACGCCCCATTTTTATACCTTCTTTACGGCAATTAGTGATGTACATATTTCTGCCGCTTGTCATCCTTTCCTTGATGGTCAAACGCTCCATTGATGCAATCTCAAGAAGGATGGTGCAAATCAGACTTGCCACTGGATTTACCTTGCCATCTGTCAGCGTTTCCAGCCCATAATTCTTCACATAGAGGCTAACGCCATTCTCATTGAGTGTCTGTATGATTTTAAGTGCTTCAAGAGTGTTTCTTCCCAGTCGTGAAATTTCAAGACAGACGACACGCTCCACTTCGTTAGATTTCACGTAGTCAACCAAGTCAAGTATCTCTTTCCTATCCTCAACCTTAGCCGCACCGCTAACCTTGTTGGAGAACTCTTTGACTACTTCCCATTGCATCTTGGTGCAATACTCTCTCAGTTCCACTAACTGACGCTGATACTCTTGCTTGTCTGTGCTGACTCTGACTAATATGACTACCTTTTCCATACATCGTTGTTTTTAACGAGAGCAAATATAGTGCTTATTTTTAATATATGCAAGGGTGTTAACTTAAAATTGTTGCTTTTTTTGAAATATGGCAACTTTTTCCATATATTTGTGAAATGCTGGTAAATGGTAAACAAGAGAGAGCGGTAATTCATCTTGAACTTGATGGTTGCCACTATTATTACGGAAATTTGAAGGCTCTATGTGATTCTTGGGAGAAGGAGTCGCTGGGCGTTTCATACAACTATCTGAAGAATTTCAAACTGGATGAGAACAATCCTTACATCGGAAAAAAATGCACCATCCGTAAAGGTGCTATTATTACTTCTCCGCACAAAGGCTAAAGACTAATAATTTAAGATATATGGATTTCGTAGCAATAGATTTTGAAACTGCCAATCATAACAGAAGCAGTGCTTGTTCTATTGGGATTGCCGTAGTGAAGAACAGTGAGATTACCGAAACGCAATCTTATTTCATTCACCCTACCCCTAACTACTATTCACCTATCAACAAGCAGATTAACCACCTTTCGGAGAAGGATACGGACTCTGCCCCAACGTTTCTTGAACTATGGGAGTCTAAACTCAAGGACTTGTTTGTAGGACACGACATTGTCGCCCACAATGCACCTTTTGAGAAAAGTGTCTTGAACGCTCTCTCAGAGGTATACGGCATTGATATTCCAACAGACAATATCTATTGTTCCCTTGCCATATCAAGAAGTTATTTGGATTTGGTCAACTATACTCTTGACAACGTCTGCTCCAGCCTCGGTATCCGATTCTGCCATCATCACGATGCAAAGGCTGATGCTATAGGATGTGCGGAAATAATCCTCAACATTGCTCAAATCAATAAGAAGGACAGCCTTGAGGAGTTGTCGGAGAACATCTATACAAGAAGAGAAGCCATCTCCAAAGAATCGCTATTTGATACCGATAACCAGCAACAATTACAGAACTATTCCGTAGATGAAGATGCCGTAAAAGGGAAGGTGTTCTGTTTCACTGGAACGCTCACGTTTATACAACGTGATATTGCGAAAACGGTCATAGAAAATGCGGGCGGTATTTTCAAGAATTCAATATCTTCAAAGGTAAACTATTTGGTTGTCGGTGACTTGTCTCAATTTGGAGATGGATATGAGTCAGGAAAACTCAAGAAAGTCCGTGAATACAGAGACAAAGGTTGCAATATAGAGATTCTTACGGAAGAGCAATTCCAAGAGATGGTAGTATATGAAGGTCCGAAAATCACAAAAGAGGCAATAGATTATGACTCTCGTTCCTTCCTTGAATCCAATACTGCAAACGCCCTATATGGAAAGGGAATCTGTCTGTCGGAAGGTTTCCCTAAATCAATGATGTCTCAGTTAGCCCTTCTCGGAGTTCATATGGGACCGACACATTATGAAGATGAAGCCATATTGACGGACTATTACATTATCAGCAACAGTGTTCTGTCTGATTTGTATGACAGACAGATAAAGAGTCCATCTGTCTTGCGTATGGAATCGGCTTTGAAGAAACAATTAGAGCCTGAAGCGGAATCAGAAACTGGGACTTATCATCGTATCAAATGCATTTCAGAGGATACGATTTTGGAGTTTCTCAAGCGAAGAAAGAACTTTGAACGTGAAGTCGCTGAAGGCATTGAGCCGAAGTCAATGAATCTGAAATAGGCAATTTAAGATAAAATGATAAGGTGATACATCCGCAAGGCGTATCACCTTTCATTTTGAACCTTAAAATGACACATCGAAGATTTTGACACATCTACCTCAACTGATGAAGTAAGGTTGATGCGGTATCCTTGCCATCTGAGAATTTCATCTGCTCAAGCATATCTCTATACGGCTTCATCACTTCGCTGAATTTTGTTCCCCTTTTGTAAAGAGTTCTCATCTTAGCCTCAACCTTCTCTATATCGAAATCATTATCCTTCAGTACCAGCATTGTCATATAGGACTTTCTGTCGCTAATTTCTATTCCGCTATCGTCTTTCGCCATAAATGCCTCAACAAAATCTGCAATGGGATTGGCAGAGGCTGACAATACACTTCTCAATGATGTGTCGCTCACGTTCAGTGAGTCTCTGATTTGTTGTTTACTGTTGAGGTTGAGTTCAAATCGGCATTTTCCGTCAAAGACTCCTTCAAGATGGTTATCTCTGACGTAATCTCTATTGCTGGCATTGGACATCTCTTCGCCCTTGTCATATATTATCATACGCTTCTTGCATTTCCGTGTTATTACGTTCTTTTCCACCGTTAGATTTTTTGTAGGATGTAACTTGCAACTATATGTGTTATAATTTCGGATATGGCTCTTGATATAGGTGCATAATTGAGGTACGTCATCACATTCTATATCCTTTGTAACATCACACGACACGACTTCCGACTCCATCATTTTATCTATATCAAATTCGCAGAATCCAAGAGCATTGATGTTGAGGAAGCATTGCTCAATAGTCTCTTCAGATATGAGTTTCTGATAATCACCCAGCAATGCCTTTCCAGTAAATTCAACAACAAGTTCTCTCTCTACATAGTCTATCTTTATTCGGAGAAGAAAAGGTATCTGCTGGTAAAAATGCAGTGAGCATAATTGCCCATCTTTGATGGTAGTTTCAAATGCTGATATGTCAAGGATAGAAATAGAATCTGTACTGGCTACTAACTTTAATCTGTCTAAGGTTATCACAGTTTTTCATTTTACTCTGCATTATTTTTCCCTTCATCTTCCCCTTGCTAAGTGGGGAACTTATACTATATCTCCATTGCTTACAGACGTGCCACTTGAAGGGCGGTGTGGAACTGATTGCCAGTACTTGGTTAATGACTGGCTCAAATGGAGTTTATGGCTTTCGGATTTAGGTTTGTTCTTGTTCGCTTGTGAAATCTTCTCCTTGACTTCGTCATCAATCTCCCGATATTGCCGCTTGTATTGCATAATAGTCTCAGACGCTTAATTGTCTGCTCCCAATGATAAATATGGCAATACAGAGAAAAATGTCAAGTATGGTAGAACTTTTTAGTCAGAACAATCGGATAAACTTCACACGTCCAACAGTTATATGCCTATCTATGCTACCATTTTTTGACGGAAAATGAGGGGGATAACAGAAGCGAAAAAGCACCTTTCCTTAAGCGTCCTTCTTAAACTTCTTGG
Source organism: bacterium (assembly GCA_963604895.1). Lineage (GTDB taxonomy): Bacteria > Bacteroidota > Bacteroidia > Bacteroidales > UBA932 > Cryptobacteroides. The sequence goes on along the minus strand of CAVCSJ010000019.1, from coordinate 14,575 downwards.
CATCGGGAATCCATTCTCTCAACGCCCAAATCTTATCCAAGTCTTTCATAAATTCGTTCGATAATAGCCCCACATCGCACCCTAAAAGCGTCTTCGATCCGAAGACGCTTTTTCGGTTTATAATAGCCCCGTTTTTTCGACCGAAGCTATACGGACAGGGGAATGGCAGGTGCCGGGTGCCAGGGAAAGGCTACAGGCCGATTCTCATACCTGCGGCGAGGCTGAACTTGAGGGGTTCCTCTGTATAACTGCTTCTGACATCGCTCTTTCCGGAGTTTTCGAAATGATACCTCAGACCCGGCTCGATGAAGAGTCCGAAATGCTGCGCGAAATTATACTGAAGGGAAGCCGAGGCCCCTGCGGACCATTGAAGTCCCTCGACGCAGACCGTGTTGTGTCCGCTGTTCTTGTTGCTGTCCAGCACATAATCCGTCGTGACCTTCCCGTATAAGCATTTCTCGACCATTCCTCCGGCCGAAACTATGAAATCCAGCTTGCGGTAGCGGATCAGAGTGTAATTCAGATTCAGCGGAATCCCCAGATAATGAAGCGTCTGCTTTCTCTGCTCATAGGCCTTGGTTCCTCCGTAGCTGAAATCCGAACGCAGAAGGCTGTAATTCAGTCCGCTTTCCACCGCGAGCCTGTCGGTCAGAGGATATGCCGCCCTCACTCCGAAAGTCAGCGGCTGGTGATGTGTCTCGTCTATCAGCACCGCTTCGTTGAGGTTGGCTATGAGGATGTCCCCGATTCTGTCTGCTGAATAGATGAGGCTCCCGTCCACGGGAGTGTCTGAACTCGGCCCGTTTGCAGGCTGAAGCGCCGCTGCGGGACTTTCAGAGGCGGCATTCAGCATTCTGTCCGCATTGAGCGAGACGCTCGAGGAATTGGCTGCGAGAAGTCTGAGCGACAGCCCCTCGGAGCGGTGACGGCGGCGGGCGTCGTCCTCGCGGAAAGCATCTCTATAATATTCAGTATCAGTGAGCTGACCTCTCTCCGGCTGCATCGGATGGCGAGTGCTCTCCGTTTCACCAGATGTGACATTCTGTTCTCCGGCCTCAGATTGTGCCTGCTCTGTCTCCCAAGCCCGTTCTCCGCTGTCATCCGAGAGCGCTGCACCTTCGTCATTCTCCGCCTCAGCCCCGCTCTGCGCTGTCCCCGTGCTCTTCCCTGAAGCCATTTTTCTTTCCGGCCGCTTCGCGTCCAATCCTTTTCTCTCATCCGCGCTTTCCGCATCGGAGAGCAGCTGCAGAGAGTCTTCACCGTTATTCTGTATTTCTATGGATCCGGAAGGCTGAACTTCTGCAAGAAGGGGCTCGTCATCAGGAGTCTGTCTGCCCAGGCCGATGCCCAGTCCCACAACCAGGGCCACTGCGGCAGCGGCGGCAGTCACTTTTGCAAAACGACGTATGAAGATACGTCCTTTAGCCTTGCGCTCGATGCCCTCCCAGAGACCCTCCGGAGCGTCCATCTCATATTTTTCAGCCTTTTCGCGCAGGCTCTGTTTAAAATTCGTATCGTTCATTATCGTATTCCGTTTACTTTTTTATAGTCCTGTATCATTTTCATAAGTTTAGTCCGGGCTCTTGCAAACTGCGAGGAAACCGAATTCGGCCCGATCCCGAGTATCCGCGCTATCTCGTTCTGGCTCAGGTCTTCGAAGACATAGAGATTGAATACTGTCCTGTACCCCTCGGGGAGCCGCCGTATCATATTCATTATCACCGGCATCGGTACATCGTGAAGACTGTCGTCGCCTTCCTCTGCCGGCATATCCCTGTCTCCGTCATCCAGCTCGACCATCCGGCCCCTGGACCGCCGTCGGAGGACTCCCAGCGCCTCGTTCACCACTATCCTGGTCATCCAGGCCCTCAGGGAATTCTCTCCACGGTATTCGAACTTTCCGAGAGAAGTCAGAATCTTCGTGAAGCTTTCCTGCAGAACCTCCCTCACGTCATCGTCATCATCGAGATAGCGTGAACAGACGGCGGTCAGATATCGGATATGCCTGTCGTACAGGCACCTCATCGCCGAGGTGTCGCCGCCCGATGCTTTCCGAATCAGTTTCTCTTCGGGAAGCCTGTCCTCTGTCTGATGCTTTTGAAGCATTCGTTTCTTCTCAGTTCTGTTCATCAAATGCAAAAGTGATAAAAATACTGCGCTAAAATTCAACTTTTCGGGCACTTTTTCTGCATTGTCTTATGAAAAGACTAAATTTGTAGGACTTGCATATACGACGGATATGAAAAATATACTCATAACAGGAGGTGCCGGCTTTATAGGCAGCCACGTGGTCAGACGCTTCGTGAACCTCTACCCGGACTACACGATAGTCAATCTCGACAAACTTACATACGCGGGTAACCTCGCGAATCTCAAGGACATAGAGGATTCCCCGAACTACCGTTTCGAGAGGGCGGACATCTGCGATTACGACAGAGTGCTCGAGATATTCGGCCGATATGACATCGACGGGGTCATCCATCTCGCTGCCGAAAGCCACGTCGACCGCAGCATAAAGGATCCGCTGGGTTTCGCGCGGACCAATGTCCTGGGAACCCTGAGCCTGCTGCAGGCGGCAAAGGAGTATTGGACGCGGAGCGGCCGGATGACCGGACTCGCTGACGCTGAGAAGAATGCGATGCGCTGCCGCTTCTACCACATCTCCACTGACGAGGTTTACGGTGCGCTCGAACTCACGCGTCCGGAGGGCTGGGGCGCAGGCGGCAAGTCAGAAAGCGGAGGCGGGCCTTTCGGAGACGATTTCTTCACGGAGGAAACGAAATACCAGCCTCACAGTCCGTACAGCGCCTCGAAGGCCTCTTCAGATCATTTCGTGCGCGCGTTCCACGACACCTACGGTATGCCGACGATAGTTACGAACTGCTCGAACAACTATGGCCCGTATCAGTTCCCGGAAAAGCTTATTCCGCTCTTTATCAATAATATATGTCTCGGAAAACCGCTCCCTGTCTATGGCCGCGGCGAGAACGTCCGCGACTGGCTCTATGTCGAGGACCACGCCAGGGCGATCGACCTGATCTTCCACAAGGGAAGAGTGGCGGAGACTTACAACATCGGCGGCTTCAACGAATGGAAGAATATCGACCTTATCAAGGTTCTCATAAAAACCGTCGACCGTCTTCTGGACCGCCCGGAGGGCTACAGCCTGCATCTGATCACTTTCGTGACGGACCGTGCGGGACACGACCTGCGTTATGCCATCGATTCTTCGAAGCTCAAGCGGGAACTGGGCTGGGAGCCGAGCCTGCAGTTCGAGGAGGGTATCGAGAAGACCGTGAGATGGTATCTCGAAAACCGGGACTGGATGGAGAACATCACTTCCGGCGAATATGAAAAGTATTATGAATCAATGTATTCGAACAGATGAAAATTTTAATGATATTATTATCGGCGCTTCTGTGTTGCGTGATGCCGGATGCGTCACCCAAAACCGTGAAACTCGACGGCCATACATATGTTTCTGCGGCGGGACAGGAGGAAACCCGTGACGGAATGGTCCTGAACGTGACTCTGGACGGGAACAAGGCGAGCGTGGGAATGTATGATTTTCCGATGCTGACCTTCAAGGGACTGACTTTCGAGGGGGATTTCACCGTAGATTCCCAAGGCAATATCCAGGACTTCAGCAATGTGAGAATCAAGGGCTTTTCGCCCATCAAAATCCAGTCCGTCACCGGGAAAGTCACTGATGCCGGGGCAGATATATATGTCAAGGGCAAGGCCGCGGTGGTGTTCAACTTCACGATACGCTACTGGAGCGGCAAGTAGATTCTGAGATTAAACTGAGAAATTTTTCAAGAAAAATTTGGTTTATTTCAGAAAAGGGCGTAGATTTGCAGTCCCATTCGATGGGAAACATATTCGGGGTGTGGCGCAGTTGGCTAGCGCATCTGGTTTGGGACCAGAGGGTCCAGTGTTCGAGTCACTGTACCCCGACATACTAAAAAGGATGACTGAAAAGCCATCCTTTTTTGTTATTTCCTCAGCTTTTTGCTGCACTCCGGGCAGAGCCCCTTCATAAGATAGTCAATCCTCTGAAGCTCAAAGCCTTCGGGATAGCGGACGATCGGAATGTGCGTGTGGCTGAGGCAGAAAGTCTTGTGACAGGACTCGCAGTAAAAGTGGCAATGCAGTTCTTCGATGCTGCATTCGTGGTCGTTCGGGCAGAAGCAGTACTTCGTCGAACCGCTTCCGTCCTCGATCTCGTGCACCAGGTGATGCTCCGCGAAAAGAGTCAGAGTCCTGAAAATAGAGGACTTGTCCACGCTCTCGAGCGCATCTTCCAGGTCGCTCATACTGAAGGTGTCGTGAAACTCCTTCATCGCCCGGAACACCAGGGTGCGCACCGCCGTCGGCTTCACTCCGTGAAGCTTCATAACTTCTTCAGTCTCAAGCCCTGAGCAGGCTCCGATATGCCCTTCGTCTTCCATAAACTATATTATTCTCCAATTTTTCAGTTCCCGCCGCAGCTCCAGATGCCCCGGACAGACGCTCTCCAGCAGCGCGTGAAACTCTCTTCCGTGATTCATATGCCGCAGGTGGCAGAGTTCGTGCAGAAGGACATAATCCCGAAGCTCGTCCGGAAGCCGTACAAGATTGATATTCAAGTTGATATTTCCCCGCACCGAGCAGCTTCCCCAGTTCGAGCGGTTGTGCTTCACTCTCACTCCGTTCACCCGGAAACCGTGAAGCCGAGCTAGCTCCAGAAGCCTCGGAGGCAGCTCCGCGCGAGCCTTCTCCCGCATTTTCTCCACGTCTACATTGGACGCATCTGCGTCCAATCCTGTATTCTTCTTCGCGAATTTCTCCCGCGCGGCGAGTATCCACTCCCTTCGCGCTTCGAGCACCCGGATGCCGGCGTCGTAACGCACCCAGGAGGGCATACTTACGCTTGTGCTTCCGTCGGAATGCACTCTGATGCCGATGCCCCTGGCCCTTGCGGTCTTGCGCAGGGTCACCTCTCCCACAACCTCGTCTATGTACTTTTTCTCCATAATCTGCGAAGCATCCCCACAAATTTATGAAAATAATGGCTACTTTTGCCTAAGCGTTAAAACAAAAAGAAAATGAAAATCGGAATCTGCAGCGACCACGCGGGCGTGGAGTACAAGACCAAGCTCATCTCTTACCTTCTCGGCAAGGGACACGAAGTGGTGAATTTCGGAACTGATTCGACGGAAAGCGTTGATTATCCAGACTTTGCACATCCTCTCGCCGAGGCTGTGGAACGTAACGAAGTGGATTGCGGCATCGCTCTCTGCGGCACGGGAAACGGAATGGCGATAACTCTGAACCATCACCAGAAGATCCGCGCGGGACTCGCCTGGAACACTGAAATCGCGAAACTCATCCGCCAGCACAATAATGCCAATGTCCTCGTGATGCCTGCCCGCTTCATCAGCTACCGTATGGCCGTCAGCATCGTCCGCACCTATCTCACAACCGCTTTCGAGGGTGGAAGACATCAAAGACGCATTGACAAAATCCCCGTAGCGTAATGTCAGAACCTCTCTACGCCCGTCGCGGCGAGGTCCTTACGGACAATATCGAAGATTACCCCGAGGGTATCGTTCTGGCGGTGGACAAGCCTTACCGCTGGACTTCGGCCGATGTCATCCGCAAGGTGAAATGGGCCGCCTGCCGGCATTTTCATAAAAAGAATCTGAAAGTCGGTCACGCCGGCACGCTGGACCCGCTCGCAACGGGTCTTCTCCTGGTGTGCATCGGCAAGGCCACCAAACTTGCCCAGGACTTCCAACACTCTGACAAACAGTATATTGCAGGAGTGGCCTTCGGCGCCACGACTCCTTCTTATGACAGAGAGAAAGACGTCGACAGAAGGTTTGCATTGGACGGAGTCCGGGAAGATACGGTGAAAGCGATACTGCCCGGCTTTGTGGGCGAACAATGGCAGGTCGCGCCGCTTTTTTCCGCGAAGTCGGTGGACGGCGTGCGCGCTTACGAACTGGCCCGCAAGGCTTATAAAGAGGCTGCGCGCAGCGGGGGAGAGTTCGACCACAGCGCATCGGAACTGCTTACCAGACAGTGGATTAATATCTCTTCGCTCGAGCTTCTCGCCTGGCACGATGATGCGTCTTTTCTGATTGGCGAACCGAAGGAGGAGGTCAGCGAAAGGTCCGCGCGCATAAACGTCGCGGCGGTGCCGGAGGATCTGCCTTGCGCGGAGATACGTGTCGATTGCAGTAAGGGAACGTATATCAGAGCTCTGGCGAGGGACCTCGGCGAAGCGCTCGGCAGCGGAGCCTTTCTCTACAGCCTTCGCCGCACGCGCAACGCCGGCTGCAGGATCGAAGATGCTCTCACGCTCGACGACGTGATGGAATTATTCTAAAATCGGCCGCTTTCTTAAGCGGCCAATTTCAATATAAATATCTGATATTTAGCTATTTTACCAGGCGAATCGTATACGCGTCGTCGTAGATGATGCGGCGGACTGCCTTGTTCACAAGGCTTCCGGATTCGAGCCTCTCGAACTTGAAATCGGACTGCAGACCGTGGCTGAGCTTGCCCTCGATCTTTTCTGTCCAGTTGCGGCCGTAGAGCGAATATGACTTGACCGTGAGGTAGGTGCTGTCGTAGCCCTGGAAGGCGAACGGCCCCGGCTCCGCACCGTAGAGGGCACGGTATGCGCTCAGGAACGCCTTTACCTTTTCATTGTCATAGTCAATGTAATACGAACTGCAGCTGTGCATTCTCGCGTTGTGGAAATTGCTGACCTCGATGGTGTCGAAATTGCGCACCTTGGAGAGGCAGTAGATCACGGTCTCCATCTTGCGGTGCAGCATCAGATTCACATTCCTTATCACATCATTCACGAAAGCCTCGCTCTCGGACGCCACGACTATGCGGTTCGTTCCCTGGAGTGTGGCCACACGCTCGATCCTGTCTATGATGCTGCGGCCTTCCAGGATGGCGTAACTGATGGTTTCATAGGCTATTCCGCTGTTCTCCAGATCCTGCTTCAACTGGGTGGCATTTGCGGTGAGCGTGGCGCCTTTCTCGCAGAACAGCAGAACTTTATCCGTGCTGCGAAGGTCTTCGCCAAGCCAGGCGATGAGTTCGCGGCACTGACTCTCAGAAGAACTCGGGGCCTGTACGAGACCGTCCTGCGACTCGGCCAGTGCGGCTGCCTTAGGCTCGAGCGGAGAAACGAGATATTTGCCTGAAGGGCAGATGGAAAGCACTGAGGAAATATCCGTAGCCGAAACCGGTCCTATTATCACGTCCTTTGCCGAAAGAGAGCTCTCCTCCAGACCTCCGCGAGAGAAGTCATAGACATTGAGATGAGTGGTAATGCCTTCTGTCTCAAGGTCTTTTACTGCAAGGAGCGCTCCGCAGTAGAAGTCATACATATTGTCGGAACTCTGACCGTTCGACTCGAAAGGCAGAATCAGGGCCGTGTGGACCTGGCGCTTGCCGCCGAAAAGGCTGAAAGAGGAATCCTCCCCACTGTCTTCTGCAGACTTGCTGTCCTGAACGGCCGCTTCGTCACTTTCTGAGACTTCCTCGTTAACAATCTCCCCAGACTGGTTTTCCAGACGTCTCAGAGTGTTCCCCTGAGGGATGCGCAGTCTCATCTTGCGGTTAACATCCGTAGATGTGAGGTTGTTATAATTCATTATGGTCTCGGTGCTTACACCGTATTTCGCGGCGATGTCCGAAAGTTCCTCATACCATTTCACCTTGTGGATGATGAACTCTTCCTCCTGGCTTTCCTCCTCCTCGGAAACGGTTTCCTCAGGGTTTGTAGCCTGGTTTGCAGGCTCCGCGACTACCGCCTGGGCATTCTCCTCTGTCTGGGCCGTCTCTCTGGCGACAGGAATAAGAAGAATCTGATACTGTTTGAGTCCCTCGGTTTCCAGTTTCAGGTTAGGGTTCGCATCGTAGATTTCCTGAAGGGTGACCCCGTAGGCCTTGCTGATGGAATAGAGCGTCTGGCGTTCCAGAACCACGTGGGAGTAGTAGAGTTTGCCGTTGTTTTTCACCTTGTCCTTGGAGATGGTGACAGGTACCTGCTTGTATTCCTGGGCGGTGGTGATGTTGCCGCACACCGGAAGGAGCAGACACAATATGGTCAGATATGCAAGTTTCAGTTTCATAATCAATGTTATGGGCCCGCAGCTGCGGGGCGCTGTTTATAGTTTATCGGCGAAGTCCAGAAGACTGTCGCAGAAGGATTTCCAGGAAAGACGCTGCTTCTCGGCACGTATGCTCCCGATGCACTTCGCGCGCACGGAGCCGTCTTCGAAGTAATTTTCTATGGCTGCCTTTATGCAGGCCGCCGAAGGCTCCTTCACGGCAATTCCCGTGCCCGTATCTCCGATGGTCTCCTTCAGACCGCCCACCGCAGTCACGATCATAGGCACTTCGAAATGGTAGGAGATGGAGCTGATGCCGCTCTGGGTGGCACTTCTGTAAGGGAGTACGGTGACGTCCGCCGCAGAGAAATACCGCTTGACTTCCGAATCCTTTATGTAGTTCGGAAAGACGTGGATATGATTCCTGTTCGGACAGGAGTCTATAAGTTTCTGATATTTGTCGAAGGAGCCGTAAGGCTCTCCGGCGATGATGAGGTTGTATCCGTCCCCCAGTTCCCGGAAGGCTTCCAGAAGGATGTCCAGGCCCTTGTATTCGCGGATGAGCCCGAAGAAGAGGATGTTGCGGCGCCCGCTCTCAAGCCCGAGGATTTTCTCTGCCTCTTCACGCGGGAGTTTCTCACCGAAGTGGGAGTAGAGAGGATGGAAAAGCACCCTGCATTTTGCGTCCGGCTTCAGTCGCAGAAGGTCCTGGGACACTTCGTTGCAGAGTGTGATGTAGCCGTGGCTGCCCTTCAGAAAGTATTTGGTGAAAGGCTTGTCGATGATGCGCGGCTCGTGGGGAATTACATTGTCCAGGATGGAGATGACCTTGCAGTCCTTTTTCAGATGGCGGCTCACGAAGCCCAGCGAAGGACCGAACCAGGACATCCAGTAGCGCATTATCAGAAGGTCAGGTCCCCACTCGCGTATGGCTTTGAGAGTCCTGACATAAGAGAACGGATCAGCCGTGTCCAGCAGAGCTTCGGACTCTACGGGCACGGCCTCATCGTCTTTTGTCACATACTGTGTCTTCCCGGGGAAGAGAAAATCAGGGTATTGTCTGGAAAAATTGAATGCCCTGACTACATTGCCCCTGCTCAGTTCGCCATACAGGCTTGCATTAAACTGAGCTATACCTCCTCTGAAAGGATAGAAGCAGGACAGTATGGCTATTTTCAATGCTATTTCTCGCTGCTGGTGTTGTTCTTTGTCTTCACGTACTCGGCATTCAGACCCTCGAGAATCTCGTCGGTGATATCGAGGTCAGCATCGCCTGTTGCTACAGGGGACGGAAGGATGGAACCCTGGTTGGCGATGATGAGAGCGTACTGCTTCTCTTCGTTGAACTTGTCGAGGAATGCCTTGATGGCGTCAGCGATCTGATTCATCATAACGTTCTGCTCCTCCTGCATTTCCTGCTGCTTCTGGGCATAGTAGTTCTGGAACTCGTTCTGCTGCTCCTGGAGCTTGCTGCTCTGAGCCTCTGCCACTGAACGGGTGAGGAGACCCTTGTCGATCTTCTGCTGGAAAGCGTTCACGTCGTTCTGGAGCTTGTTGCCCTTTCTGTTGAGTTCCTGCTCGATGCTCTGAGCCTTGGTCTGCACTACGCTGCTGAGGTCATTGGCCATATCGTACTCCTGAAGCACTCTGTCGAGGTCGAAATAAACGATGGCGCCTTTCTGTGCGACGGCTTCGGTGCTCTGCTCTGACTGGGCGGCTGTGCCGGCATTGTTCTGGCAGGATGTGAGGGTTGCAGCCATAATGACTGCGAGGCTGAGAATCAGACTTGTCTTTTTCATATCGTAACTTAAATTTTAATTTTCAAAATGATGCTCCTGAGCGCTGTCAGGTGCAGGAACTGCAAAAGTAGGCAAAAAACTTATAATTTCCGCCTTAATGCCCGCAGTTTTTATAAACGGATGTTTCAGAACGCTTTCCGAATGGCTTCCAGATAGGCTTTCACCGTATTTTCCAGGCCCATATAGAGGGCGTCGGAAATGAGCGCGTGGCCGATGGAGACCTCATCCGTCCAGGGAATGCATTTTATGAAATAGGTGAGGTTCTCCAGGCTCAGGTCGTGCCCTGCATTGAGCCCCAGGCCGCATTCCCTGGCTCTCTGCGCCGTGGCAAGGTAGTCCCGGATGGCCTTCGACGGGTCGCAAGGATACTCTTCGGCATAGCCCGCGGTATAAAGTTCCACCCTGTCGGCCCCGCACAGAGCCGCGCCTTCCGCCATCTGAGGCGATGGGTCGATGAATATGGAAGTGCGTATGCCCCGGCTCTTAAACAGCGCGCAGGTCTGAGTCAGAAACTCCCTGTTCTTTATGGTGTCCCAGCCCTGGTTCGAGGTGAGCACGTCATTTCCGTCAGGAACGAGGGTCACCTGATGCGGCAGCACCTCGCAGACGAGGTCCACGAAGCTCGGGATAGGATTGCCTTCGATATTGAATTCTGTCTTTATGAGCGGTCTGAGCGCGCGCACGTCAGCATATCTGATATGTCTCTCATCAGGCCTTGGATGCACTGTGATGCCCTCCGCGCCGAACGACTCGCAGTCTGCCGCGGCCTTCTCGACGTCAGGAACATTCCCGCCGCGGGCATTTCTGAGCGTGGCGATTTTGTTTATATTTACACTTAACCTTGTCATTTCGGGACAAAATTAGCAATAATTGGAAAATAGTTGATAATTTTGAAGCATTATGCGTCACGTCAGAAGGGCGCAGACATTCGGAATGAGAATAGGCGTTTATATAAAGAAGGAGGAACTGCTCTCCGAGGACAAACTTAAGAATCTTCTGGAGACGCTCCGTCCCAAGGTCGATGAATTGTATATCGTGGAGGGGGACCGTCTGGCTGACGGAACCCGGGCGCTTCTGAGCGTCGGGGGTGACGGAACTTTTCTCTCCGCCGCCCGCATAGCCGCTCCCGCGGGAGTTCCCGTATTGGGAGTAAACCTCGGACGTCTCGGATTCCTCTCCGAATACGAACCCGGCGAAGTCGTGTCCGGATTGGCCGGAGGCCAATGGATAATCGAGGACCGCGAGATGCTTCAGGCGAGGGTCGAAGGACGGAGCGAGCCGCTCTTTTGCCTGAACGAGGTCTGCGTGCACCGCACGGGCACTGCGATGCTCAGCATCGTGGCGGAAATTGACGGAGTCGCGCTGCCGGCGTATTGGGCGGACGGCCTGCTCGTCGCGACCAGCTCCGGCTCGACCGCCTACTCGCTGAGCGTGGGCGGTCCGATCTGCACTCCGGAGTCGAAAGTTCTGATAGTCGCACCGGTCGCTCCGCATAATCTGAATATGCGTCCGCTCATCGTTCCGGACACCACAAAAGTCTGTCTCTCAGCATTCTCGCGTGACGGCGACATCACCCTCAGTGCGGACAACCAGACCTTCAACGTGCCTTCGGGCGTGCGTCTGCGCATTTCGCTGGCACAGTTTTCGCTCAAGAGAATCCGGCTTGAAAAGTCGAACTTCATAAAAGCTCTTAACAGCAAGCTGTTCTGGGGCGAAGATGTCAGAAATCAATAGAAATGGAAGAAAATAAACGGATTCCCGTCCACGTGTCCATCATTATGGACGGCAATGGGCGATGGGCACGCGAGAGGGGACTCGAGCGCGTGGCAGGTCATTTCGAAGGCGTGGAAAGCGTTCGCGCCATCACCGAAGCAGCGGCTGAGGCAGGTGTCAGGTACCTGTCGCTCTTTGCGTTCAGCGAGGAGAACTGGGGCCGCCCGCAAGCGGAAGTCGAGACGCTTATGCATCTGATGTTCGACACGATGGCCTCCGAACTCGACAATTTCCTGCACAACGGCATCCGTTTCCGCGTGCTCGGCAACCGCTCCCGCTTCAGCGAAAAGATGCTTCAGCGCATCGATGAGATGGAGGCCGCTACCGCGTCCAATGAGCGCCTGACTCTCGTGCTTTTCTTCAGCTACAGCGGCAAGTGGGATATTCTGCGCGCGGCTAAACAGCTTGCCCGCGACTATGCAGAACATCCGGAAGATATTGACAGTGTGAGCCTTGACGATTTCGACAAACTTCTCGTAACTTCCGGTATTCCCGACCCGGACCTTATCATACGCACATCCGGAGAGCAGCGTCTGAGCAATTATCTTCTCTGGCAGGGCGCCTATTCTGAATTCTATTTCACGGACACTCTCTGGCCTGATTTCCGCCGGGAAAATTTCTTCGAAGCCCTGGAGGAATACTCAAAGAGAGACCGCCGGTATGGAAAAGTGAAATAATTGCGTATATTTGCAGGTTATTAGGAATGAAAGATAGTTTGATGCAGAAAATTAAGATAGCCGTTGTGGCACTGCTGCTCCTTGTGCCGTGTCTGGTAAGGGCTCAGCAGGCTGATGTGACTGTAGATTATAACAGCCCCCGCAAATATATCGTGGGCGGCGTGAGCGTTTCCGGAAACAATTATTTCGGAAGTTCCCAGATTATTTCCCTTACCGGTCTCCAGAAAGGAATGGAAGTCACCATCCCTGGAGATGACATCTCGAACATCGTGAACCGCCTGTGGCTCCAGCGCTATTTCGAGGACGTCGCCGTCTATATCGACAGCCTCAGCACCGCCAGGGATTCCGTGTACCTTAGAGTCGCCATCAAAGAGCGTCCGAGAGTTTCCCGCTGGGAATTCACCGGTGTACGCAGCGGCGAGAAGAAGGATCTGCAGGAGAGACTGAACCTGCGCCGAGGCGGCGAGTATTCCGAGTATGTCGCGAAGACCTCCTCGGACATCATCAAGCGTTTCTATGCTGAGAAGGGATTCATAAACACCACCGTGACTCCTGAAGTGAAGAAGGACAGCGTCATCCGCAATGCCATCCGCGTCACCTTCAATGTCGACAGGGGCAACCGCATCCGCATCAAGACCATCAATTTCTCCGGAAATACCGACGTCAAGGAATTCAAACTTGCCAAGTCGATGAAGAAGACGAAGTCTGCCAAGTACTATAACTTCTTCAGCAGCAAGAAATTCAACGAAAAGGAATACGAGAACGACAAGAAGAGCCTCATCACCGCCTTCAACGAGGCCGGTTACCGTGACGCCCGTATCCTGAAGGACTCCATATATTATCTTCCGCCTAAGAAGAACGGCAAGGTGAACCGCCTCGGCATCGACTTCACCTTCGACCAGGGAGACAAATACTACTTCCGCGACATCTCCTGGACAGGTAACTCGGTCTATTCCACAGATGTGCTGAACGAAGTCCTGAGCATCCAGAAGGGCGATGTATATGATGTCGTGACTATGGAGAAGCGCCTTCGCGGAGGCGGCAAGGAAAACGAGGCTGCCGTGAACAAGCTCTATACTGACAACGGATACCTCTTCTTCAATGTCACTCCTGTCGAGCTGAACATCCAGAACGACTCCGTGGACGTGGAGATGCGAATCAGCGAGGGCAAGCCTGCCACACTGAACAATATCGTCATCAACGGCAATACCCTCACGAATGAGAAGATTGTCCGCCGTCAGATTTTCACCCGTCCGGGCTACCTCTTCAGCCAGAGTGATTTCGAGCGTTCCATCCGAGAGATTGCCTCTCTGGGTCAGTTCGATCCGGAGGAGATAATGAAGCCGGAAAGCTGGTCCATCCTTCCCAACCAGATAAACAATACCGTCGATATCGTCTATAACGTGACCGAGAAGTCCTCCAGCCAGCTGGAACTTTCCGGAGGCTGGGGCGGAAACACTTTCGTGGCTACCGCCGGTGTGGTTTTCAATAACTTCTCCACCAAGCGTATGTTCGACAAGCACGCCTGGCAGCCTGTCCCTCTGGGAGATGCGCAGAATCTGGCATTCCGCTTCCAGACGAACGGAACCTACTACACGGCCCTCACAGCCAGCTTCACCGAGCCGTGGCTCTTCGGAAAGAGACCTACGTCCTTGAACCTCTCGGCCTATTACACCCGTCAGACTAACTCCTATATATATCTTAACATTCTCAGCAAGGACAGAATGATGGAGATTTACGGACTCTCCGCCACCCTGGGCCGCCGTCTGAAATGGCCTGACAACTACTTCATTCTCTATAACGGTCTGAGCTGGCAGACTTATGATCTACATAACTGGTATTCCGGATATTTCTTCTTCGATGACGGAGTCTCCCACAACATCAGTTACTCTCTGACCCTCTCGAGAAACTCTTCCGACCAGATGATCTATCCGCGTTCCGGATCCGAGTTCTCCGCATCGGTACAGCTTACTCCTCCGTTCTCCCTCTTCCGCAAGAAGGACTGGGGCAATCTCGACGCCAATGGTGAACCGATGAAGGTGGACAGCTGGAAAGACATAAATTATGACAACTGGGGCTCCGACAGGCGCTTCAAGTGGATTGAGTACCACAAGTGGAAATTCTCGGGTGCCGTATATACCAAGCTTATCGGAGACCTCGTGCTTATGAGCAGGGCTCAGTTCGGCTACCTCGGATACTATAACAG
>CAVCSJ010000018.1:0-20798 GCA_963604895.1 bacterium | reverse complement strand
AGCTGAATATGGCGTGGTTCAACGAGCCCGCTTCGCGTGCAATGCTGATGCATACTCTGGTGTACGGCGACTACCGGGGGCCGGAGGACGTGATCCGCAGAACTCATTCATTTACAGAGATAAACGTCATCGGTAACTATGTCGATACTCAGAATAACACAGTGACTGTAGTCGATTCCGAAGGGAAGACAGTAAAGGATGCCCGGGTGGAATTCTGCATCTATAACTACGCTGAGATGTACCCGGCCGTGGCGCTGACTACCGACGGCAAAGGACAGGCATCGCTGCACAGCGGCAAGGGTGATATGTTCGTATGGGCTTGCGCGGACGGGCACTACGGCTTCGGGATGCTGACTCCGTCGCAGACCGAAATCGAGGTGGTTCTGGAGCATACTGATGCTGACGCCTTTACCGTGGACTATGACGTGACGCCTCCTGTTCCGGGAAAGATTCCGTATGAGGTGGACGATGCCGCAGTGGCCCGCAACAAGGTCCGCCTCGCTTATGAAGACTCCGTAAGACGCGCCTATATGGCAGGGTTCGCTGATGCCCAGAAGGCTAAGGCATTTCTGGACGATGCTGATGACGAGCAGGTTGCAGATGTGGTGGCTGCCCGCGGAAACTGGGAGAACGTGGCGAAGTTCTTTAACGGGACTGACCGTAAGGATGAAGCCAAGAAGATGCTTAACTCTCTGAGCCGCAAGGACCTGCGAGACACTCCGACCTGCGTTCTGAACGATGCCCTGCAGACTTCCGCTAGCGATGAGGACTATGTTCTGGATCCGAGAATCTCGAACGAGTTCCTGCAGCCTTATCATACGGCCATAAGGGAAGCCGTCGGGGAAGAGACTATGACCGCTGAACAGGTCATTTCCTGGGTTCGCGAGAATATCGAAATCGCCGATGATCTGAATCCGCGCCGTCTTCAGATGACTCCGGGAGGAGTCCTGAAGGTCCGCAAGGCCGATTCCCGCTCTTTCGACATATTTATGGTGGCGGCCCTCAGAACCTACGGAATTCAGGCTCGCGTGGATGTGCTGACCGGAAAGCCTCAGATGCTCAGTAGCGGAGTCTGGGTGGACATCAGCAAGAGCGAAGATGCCGCCCCGGCTCAGAAAGGCTGGCTTACAATGTCTTATACGGGTAGCGGGGATGCTCCGGAAGATCCTGAGTATTACAGACATTTCACTCTCACCCGCATCGAAAACGGCCGCCGCAAGCTGCTGGAGTTCGAGGGCGGCGACGCGACGGAGCTAGGAGCGGATGCCAATGCTTCCTCTTTCCGCAAGCCTTTCGCCCTTGATGAAGGAACCTATATGCTCACGACGGGAAGCCGTATGGCAAGCGGAAAGACGCTCACGCAGCTGACAGTTTTCAATATCAAGGCAGGAGAGACTGTGGATATCCGCCTGAATATGAGGCAGGCCGCGGAAGACATCAGCGTAATCGGGACTATGGACCCGGAGATGAAATATCAGACTCTTTCCGGTGAGCAGACTTCCATTCTGAACACCACAGGACGCGGATATTTCCTCGTAGCCGTCATCGGTTCTTCGGATGAGCCGAGCCGTCACGCCCTCGGAGACCTTCCGGCTCTGAACGGCTGGGACCGCCCGGTTCTGCTGCTCAGCCCTGATTCTTCCGATGCCACGAAGCTGAAAGTTCCTGAGAATGTGAATATTCCGAATCTGTATTTCGGTATCGATCCGGATGGAAGCGTAAGGAATATGCTGAGTGACGGGGAGTCCCGCCTTCCTGTAATCGCCATCTGCGACAGTTTCGGCCGCGTGGTCTACCGCTCCGAGGGCTACAACACTTCCCTCGCCTCCCAGCTCACTTCAGTCATAGGAAAACTATAAGATCCAGGTAGGAACATAACAGGCATAAAACTTCCCTACCTGGAAGGGAAGAGCCCGAAGAGGGCGGAGCCGCTGCCGGACATTGCCGCGTAGACGGCTCCGCGCTCGTATATGGAGTCCTTGAGGGCGGCAAGAGACGGATGAGAAGCGAAAATCGGCTCCTCGAAATCGTTCACGAGTTTCCCGCGCCACTCCGATACAGGCAGTTTCAACACATCCCGCAGTGCAGGAAGCGTGTCCGTGCGGCGCTCGCGCGGCGTGATGCCCGCATAAGCCTCGCGGGTGCTTATAGCTATTCCGTCCGGAACGAAAAGCCTGATACTGAAGTCATTAAGAGGAAGGTCATAATCAGTGAGCACCTCTCCGCGACCCTCGCCGAACATCGGGCGGTTGTACACGAAGAACGGGCAGTCGCTTCCCAGCTTCGCGGCATATTCTGCCAGCCGGACTTCGTCCAATCCCAGCCCGAACATTTCCGAAAGCATCCTGAGCGCGAAAGCGGCATCGGCGCTTCCGCCGCCAAGCCCCGCGCCCACAGGCGACCGCTTCTCGAGAAAAATCTTCACTGAAGGCAGCTTAAAATCCTCCGCAAGAGCATAGTAAGCCCTGACAGTCAAGTCTTTAAGAGGGTCCCAATGGACTCCCTCCGCTCGTCCGATCGTTACCATTACCCGTCCGTCTTCTGTAATCCCCTGAGCCACTGCCGGATATCCGGAAGGTGACCTGAAGGCTGAGAACCGCGAAAAAAGCGAAGCCGCAGTCTCGGAATAACTGTCCGCTGGGATTATCTCCAGACAGTCCTGCCTGTCATTGCAGGGCACGAACAGAGTCTCGAGGTCGTGATAACCGTCCGGGCGTTTGCGAAGGATGCTCAGACCGAGGTTGATCTTGACGTTCGGGAAGGTGATCATAAGGCCGTAAAATTACAGGGATCTTACCGCAGTCTCCACAGATTCGGCAAGTTCCGGGGAAGGCTCCCCGCAGAAACCGAGGGCGGGAGCAAGGAACGATATCATCTGCAGGACTTTGGCCTCCTCTTCAGGAATGCCGCGGGAACGCATATAGAACTGTTCCTCGAGGTTGAGGCGGCCCAGAGTGGCGCCGTGGGAGCAGGCCACATCGTCGGTATAGATTTCCAGCTGCGGGCGGGTTTCCGCACGGGCGGTATCCGAAAGCAGCAGATTATGGTTCTCCTGGAAGGCCTGGGTAAGGTCCGCCCCGGGGGCGACGGTAATACGGCCGTAAAATACGGCATTGGACGCCTCGGCGGCCACGCCCTTGAAAAGCTGATGCGAAGTGCACTCGCCCACGCGATGGGTCACCTGGGTGCGGATCTGCACCTTCTGACTGCCGCGACAGATGTAAACGCCTGAGAGTCTGGCTTCTGCGCCCTTGCCGAGCATATCCGCAACGATGTCCACGGTCACGTCTTCGCCCGGCAGGATCACGATGCAGAGCGAGAGCTGCGAGGACTCCTCGAGCGCGAATGCGAAGCGTTCAGAGCCGCTCACGAGCTTCACCAGAGAGCATTTCTGCCCCGAGGCGATTCTCTGAGCATCCTGAGGGACAGGAAGTTCGACGTAATGTCCGCAATCTCTAGAACTCATCATAACCGGACTTTTCTATGCGGTCCACGAGCTCTGGACCTGCGGTATAGACTATGCGGCCTTCTTTCAGAACGTGCACGACGGAAGGCTTGATATACTCCAGAAGTCTCTGATAATGAGTGATTACGATGGCTGAAGTCTCGGGTGTCTGGAGAGTGTTCACCCCGTCAGCGACTATTCTCAGGGCATCCACGTCCAGTCCGCTGTCGGTCTCGTCGAGAATGCTCAGCGTCGGCTCGAGCATCGCCATCTGGAAGATTTCGTTGCGCTTTTTCTCGCCGCCGGAGAATCCGACATTCACCTCGCGCTTGGCGAATTCGCCCTTCATCTGCACGAGGGCCATCTTCTCTTTCATCAGCTTCAGGAAAGCCGATGCGGAGAGCGGCTCGAGCCCCTGTGCGGTGCGCTTTGCGTTCACGGCGACCTTCATAAAGTTCGTAATCGTCACGCCGGGAATCTCGACAGGGTATTGGAAGGAAAGGAAAAGGCCTGCCCAGGCGCGCTCCTCTGGCTTCATCGCGAGCAGGTCGCGTCCGCAGAAGGTCACGCTGCCGGAAGTTACGGTGTAGTCGGGTTTGCCTGTGAGCACGGCGCTCAGAGTCGATTTGCCTGCGCCGTTCGGGCCCATCACGGCGTGGATTTCGCCGCGGCCTATCTGAAGGTTCACGCCGCGAAGGATCTCCTTGTCTCCTATCGAAGCGTGCAAGTCCTTTATATCCAACAATATTTCTTTATCCATATTCTAAGCGTTTTTCTTATACAGTTTCGACCAGCCGGTAAGCGACACCACCGCGTTCACGAGGTAGAGGCCGCTGACAATCGGCATAAAGATATTGCCCACCGAGATGTGCAGGATGAGCTGAGTGATGTTCACGAGAATCCACGCCACCCAGCAGTCCCATTTCTTCTGCGCGCTCAGCAGCTGGGCGACCAGAATGAGGATGGTCACGCAGGAATCCAGGTACGGCGCGGGATCGGAAGGGAAGAGGCGTCGAAGCAGCCAGCCCCAGGCCAGCGCGACGAGCAGCACGGCGGCGATGCATATGAGCCGTTCCGGCCAATTCAGTTTTGATACTTTGAGCGATTTTGCGTCCTGGGAGCTCTGCTCGTTCTGGTGCGGATGCGTCCAGCGGTAGTGACCGAGTATATTGATACCCAGCGAGATAGGCTGAAGCATCAGCATCGCGATCAGGCTCTTCTGCCAGAAGAGAGCGAAAAGCGCAGCCGAGTAGAGGTAGCCCACCCAGAAGTTATATTTGCTGTTGCGGCCTGCGAGAAACACGCAGGTGAGTCCGAGTACGGATGATATGAGGTCAAGCCAGTTCATTTTTCTATCCTACAGAGCCTTCAAGTGAAACGGAAAGGAGTTTCTGGGCCTCAACGGCGAACTCCATAGGGAGTCTGGAGAGGACCTCGCGGGCGTAGCCGCCCACAATGAGCCCCACTGCATCTTCCTGCGAAATGCCCCTCTGGCCGCAGTAGAAGAGCTGGTCGGCGCTGATTTTCGAGGTCGTGGCCTCGTGCTCGACTACGGCAGTAGGGTTGGCGCTGCGGATGAGCGGGAAGGTATGGGCGCCGCAGCGGTTCCCGATGAGAAGGGAATCACACTGGGAATAATTTCTGGCGTTCTGCGCGCCGGAGGCGATGCGGACCATTCCGCGGTAGCTGTTCTGGCTGCGTCCCGCGCTGATGCCCTTGGAGACGATGCGGCTGCGGGTGTTGCGGCCGATATGGATCATCTTGGTGCCGGTATCGGCCTGCTGGAAATTGTTCGTGACCGCAACGGAATAGAATTCCGAGGAGGAATTGTCCCCCTGGAGTATTGTGGAAGGGTATTTCCAGGTGATGGCGGAACCGGTTTCGACCTGAGTCCAGCTGAGATGGGATCCGCTTCCGCGGCAGATTCCGCGCTTGGTTACGAGGTTCAGGATACCGCCGCGGCCCTGGGCATCGCCAGGGTACCAGTTCTGGACGGTACTGTATTTGACGTCGGCGTCTTTTTCGACTATAATCTCCACGACAGCGGCGTGCAGCTGGTTTTCATCGCGCATCGGGGCCGTGCAGCCCTCCATATAGCTCAGTTGCGAGCCTTCATCGGCGACGATGAGCGTGCGCTCGAACTGGCCTGTGCCGGAAGCGTTGATTCTGAAGTAGCTGGAGAGGTCCATAGGGCATTTGACGCCCTTCGGGATATAGCAGAACGAGCCGTCGGAAAAGACCGCGGAATTCAGGGCGGCGAAATAGTTGTCGCCTGCAGGAACCACGGTAGCGAGGTATTTGCGGACCAGGTCAGGGTGCTCTCTTACTGCCTCGGAGAAAGAGCAGAAGATGATGCCTTTCTCTGCGAGGGTGGCGCGGAAAGTGGTCTTCACGGAAACGGAATCGAAGACGGCATCCACTGCTACGGAAGACTTTACGCCGGCGAGGGCTTCCCTTTCGTGAAGCGGAATTCCCAGCTTGTCAAAGGTTTCCATAAGAGCCGGGTCTATCTCGGTCGGTCTCTCGGAGTCCTTTTTCGGGGCGGCGTAATAGATGATGTCCTGATATTTGATTTCCGGCAGGTCGAGGTGCGCCCAATGCGGTTCCTCCATTTTCTGCCATTTTCTGAAGGCGTCCAGACGGAAGTCCAGAAGCCAGTCAGGCTCTTGCTTTATGCGTGATATGGTGCGGATTATGTCTTCGTTCAGGCCTTTCGGGATGAATTCCTGGGCCACGTCGGTCACGAATCCTTCCTTGTATTCCTGTGAAGTGAAATCCTTTATAATATCCTGTTCTTTCATACTTTATCTGAGTAATAGCAGATCCAGAAGGGCCACGGCGGCCACCGCCTCCACTATGACAGGGGTTCTGAGTGCGAAGCACGCATCGTGTCTGCCCTTGACTTCCAGGGTGTCCATCCTGGACTCGGTGAAATTCCAGCTTCTCTGGGCGCGGGCGATGCTGCTGGTAGGCTTGAAGGCGACGCGGAATACTATCGGCGAGCCGTTGGTAATGCCTCCGTTGATGCCTCCGGCGCCGTTCTTGGATGGCTTCCCGTCCTGTCCGTAAGGATCGTTGTGTTCGCTTCCGCGCATCGCGGCGGCGCGGAATCCGTCACCGAATTCTATGCCGCGGACTCCCGGGATGGAGAAGATTCCGTGGGAGATTACAGACTCGACAGAGTCAAAGAATGGCTCTCCCAGGCCCACAGGAAGCCCGTTTATGGTACATTCGACCACTCCGCCGAGGGAGTCGCCCTGCTTGCGGATGTCTTCGAGAAGTGATGGCCAGATGGATTTGTCTGAAACGCCGCCGATCTGAACCAGTTCAGCGGAGATGGTCGGGCCAACATTGGCCGCAAGGCCGCGAAAAGCGAGGGCCTTCTTGGCTACGACGCCGGCTGCGACGAGCGGCAGGGTGATGCGGCCGGAGAAGTGTCCGCCGCCGCGCGGATCGTTGCAGGCGTTCCACTTGACGCCGGCCACGTAGTCGGCGTGACCGGGACGCGGGGTGTCGCGGAACTGCGAGTAATCGGAGCTGCGGGTGTTGGAGTTTCGGAAGATGATGGCGAGGGGCGAACCGGTCGTGCGGCCTTCGAATACTCCGCTCAGGATCTCGGGAGTATCGGCCTCGCAGCGCGGTGTGGTGGCGTTCGGAAGGGTCTGCTCCCCTCTTGCCTCGGCGCCTTTGGCACCCGGCGAGCGGCGCGCGATGTCGCTTGCGAAGTCCTCCGCCTTAAGCTCTATGCCTGCGGGTACGCCGTCCAGGACGCAGCCGATGGCCGCGCCGTGGGATTCCCCGAAAATCTCTACTCTGAATTTACGCCCGAATGTGTTCATAACCAATCTGCAAATATACGAATTCTACGGCTTCCTTTATCAAATCTCCCCCGCAAAGACTTTCTCGAAGCCCGGGAAGGATTTCGCCACGCACTCCGTGTCGTCGATTTCTATCGGACCGTCGGCTCCAAGCTCGGCGACGCGCAGCGCCATAACCATTCTGTGGTCGTGATGCGAGGTGAATTTTCCGCCGTGAAGCAGAGTGCCGCCAAGCAGTCGTGTGCTGTAGGCCTGGCCATCGATAAGCATATCATCGCCCTCGATGCTTACTGCAACACCCAGCTGCTCAAGCATTTCCTTTATCGCGGCGGCGCGGTCGCTCTCCTTTCCTGCGAGGCGTCCCACTCCGCTGATGCGGCTCTTGCCCGGGCAGAAGCAGGCGAGCACGGCAGTGACCGGGAAGAGGTCAGGCGCGTGGTTGAGGTCTACGTCGAAGGCGCTCAGTGGAGCCTTGGCGATGCTGACGACTCCGCGGCTCGGAGCGACTCCGGCAGCTGCTGCGGCTGTGCCCACGGCATCAGTAAAGTCCGTATCCACCTGAGAGACAGAGGCTCCGGCTTCCACGAGGATGTCCATTATCGTGAGGTCCGCCTGCAGGGAACGGGTGTCGAGACCCGATATTTCCGCGCGTCCGAAGACGGCTCCGGCGACGAGCAATGCCGCGGCGCTGCTCCAGTCTCCTTCGAGGTCGAAGTCGGCGGCCTTGTATTTCTGCCCGCCGCGGATCTTGAAGTGCAGACCCGTGCAATACGCCCAGTCGCGCGTCTCCATAAATTCTTCGTCGCCTTCCATCTCGGAGGAGATTTTGACTCCGAATTTCTGCAGAACGTCCTGTGTGATAAACATATACGGTATGCTTCGCGGCTCGGTGACATAGAGGTCGGTGTTGCCTTCGCAGAGAGGAAGGGCCATCAGAAGGCCCGAAATGAGCTGCGAGCCGCCCTTGCCCGAGACCTCCGCGCGGCCCGGAATCAGATGTCCGTTGATCCGCAACGGCACGTAGACTTCGCGCGCGTCGCGTTCGGCCAAGTTCGAAAGCGTGACTCCGAATGCGGCCATTATGTCGTTCGCGCCGGAGAGCGGACGCCTCGTAAGTGTCTTTTCTCCAGTGATTTCCGTAGCTCCGTTCCCACGGGCGGCGAGCAGCGGAATCATCAGGCGGGTGAGCAGTCCGCTCTCGCCGACGAACAGTTTCCCGGGCACCGAAGCGGATGCCGCGCCATTGATAGTGAGTACTTTATCCGAGCTTCCCGCCACCGGCGAGCTTTCTTCCACCTCTGCGCCCAATTCCCTTGCGACCCTTATGGCCGCTTCGTTGTCGGAGCAGGCGCTGTATGCGCTCAGGTGCGATGTTCCGTCGCTGAGCGCGGCGGCGATGATGGCCCGCTGGGCGAAGCTCTTCGAGCACGGAATTCTGACGCCGGTGCGGCGGTAAGGCTTGCGCGAGCCGTAGAGAGCCGCACGCATCTGCGAAGCAGCCCATTGGCCGGAGGCCACCGCATCTTCCTCAGAGAGAGCGGCATAGGTGTAAGGTGCGCCCTTGGCGAGAGCTTCGAGACGGGATTCGCGGCCGGCCTCGCCCATACAGAACGCGATGAGCTTTCCCTCCTCGGCCTCGTCGTAGAGGGCTTGGACGCGCTCCACGTCTTCGGCGTCGCGGGCAGTCGTTACAATCTTCGCAATGTCAGCACCATAGGTGCGGCAGAGCTCGAGCTGCTCGTGGAGCAGGAAGACCGACGGGGTCTGTTCGAAGTCGTGCCAGGAGCGGATGACCGTGGTGCCGCTCTCTTTCGCGAGGCGGCGCAGACGCTTGCCCATCGCCGACGGCATCTCGACTTCCAGGTCCACGAAGGCCGCGCCTGCGCGAATGGCCGCGGCGAGACGGTTCTCGGCGTCGTGGCATTGCTCGTAGCGGCAGGTGGCGACCAGCGGAATGTCGGTGTCCGCGAAGAGGCTCTCGATGTCCTCCTCGCTGAGCTCCGGGCAGAGGTCAAGTCGTATTTCCGCCATTTCGGTGTCGCCTTCGGCGACCAATCCCAATATCTCCTCGAGGTTTTTATGCTGTATGCTTGTACAAATCATATTCTTACTGTTTTAGCCGGTCTTCTCTTTACCGCCGGACGGCCGGTTTCTCTCTTATGTCCACATTGCCGGCAAAAAGGCGAAGATAGTGGAAAAATTTGATTATTGAGGATTTTTGGATACCTTTGCATCCGATAGTGGGATGAGTTCCTGCCGCAAAAAGCCCGAATGGCGGAATTGGCAGACGCGTTGGACTCAAAATCCAATGTCCCTTAAAGACGTGCCGGTTCGAGCCCGGCTTTGGGCACAAACAAATAAGGTTGGCAAATTTGCCAACCTTATTTGTTTATGCCCAATCCTCTAGCCCCCTGCACCCCCGGAGGGGGACTTTTCGGCCTTCGGCCGGCCGGCAGATGCCGGCTTGTCGCTTCGCTCCTTAGGAGCTCCGATTCAGCAGCTTGTCTTTTTCTGTTGCCCAAAGCGTTTAATCCGCCGGGGAGCGGACTCCCCGGACCCCTTGGGTCGCTTCGCTCCTTAGCAGTTTGTCCGTAAGAAAACGTTTTTCTGCGGACAAGTGGGACAAAAACAAAGGTTTGTCCGTAGAACGGGCGGTTTTTACGGACAAGTTGAATGATGTATTTGTTTTATCAAATTTGATGTCATACATTTGCAATACATTTGTTATGATTTTGTAATACACATTAATATGAATACTACGACTCTTAAAACCGGCGTAAAGAAGCCCACGGCGTTTCGGCTTAATGCAGAGCTAGTGGAAAGGCTTAAGGTCCTTGCCCGAAAGGACAATCGCAGCCTGAACAATTATGTCGAAAAGGTGCTTATGTCCGTAGCGTACGGTGAACCCAACGAGACAACCAAGGCTGCATTGAAAGACGCCATTGAAAACAATAACCTTGAAGAATTCAATCTGGACTCTTTCAAGAAATTCGTTGATTCTCTGTAAGATATGTGGAAGTTATTTCAGACTACGCAGTTTAAGAAGGATTTGAGGAGAAGACTCCACGGCGGGCCAGGGATTGTGCCTGATGCCGGCCATTGAGACCATCTGGGCGTGGGCGGCGAGAAGGAGGCGATGGGATTCCTCCTTGACGTTCTTTGACTGGTCCGGGAAGAGGGGCTCGCCCACGTGAAGGGTCACCAGAGGAATCTCCGGCTTGTCGAAAAGCTTATAAATCCCCGTGCGGGGACGGTAGGAAATCGCCATCGGAATCACCGGCAGATTATATTTGTAGGCCATCGTGAAAGCCCCCTTATAGAAAGGACGGATCGGCGTGTAGAACTTCCAGCTGCAGGATTCCGGGAAGAAATGCAGCCAATTCCCGCGGCGGTGATACTCGTCGAAAGCCTCCGAGAAAGGCCGCATACCGCTCCGAGTCTCCGGCACCGGAACACCTCCCAGATAACGCATAAACCACATATCGCTACCCCTCATATGGTCCCCGTAAATCGGAAACCAGGTGGTCTTGTAGCCCGTCGCATCCAGCACGCACGCCATATCCCAGCGATAGACGTGATTGCAGACCGTCATAGCCCCGTTCCTGAAAGCCGCCTTATTTTTCCGCAGATTCTCCTTCCCCACAATCTTAAGCCCGTAGCGGGCGCGGTTCAGCCAACGCACCATAAAGCGCAGAGCCGTGCGGTTCAGAAAATGATTAAAGCGGAAGTGAAACGACTCGTCATTATACGGAAACGTCTCATCCAGAACAACTTGCCGCCCGTTATAATACACCGGAGCGATCTTTCTGAACGGATCGTCCTCCGGATACTCGATGTCAATGTCAGGAAGATATACACCCTCCTCAACCTCCATCTCGCGATATTTCAGATTGTCAATTCCCTTTCCCATAACGCATTAGAAATTAGACGCCATTTGAGCAGACAGCTTCGGAAGCGTATCGGCGTAATGCAGAAACTCGCTCCAGAGCATAGAGGAGGTCTGCATTGGACGAGCGAAGCTCGGCCCCGGAGAGACAGACGCCGTCCGAGAGCTCTCGCGCTGCTTTTCTGAGTTCGCGATGCGGATGAATCTGAGGCCTGCGGCCAATGCTCCCCCGTCGGTCGAGGCTTTGTCGCCGATCATCAGCGCTTCCGCGGGCTGTACGCCCAATGCCGCACAGGCCCCCAGAAACACTTCCTTGCGAGGTTTCAGGCCTCCGAGCGCGGGACTTTCCCATACGGCATCAAAATCTGAAACGGAGAGACCGATGGCTTCCAGCTTTTCCCTGGCGAAGCCGTAATCTGAAAGCAGGGCTATCTTGTACCCCTTGCCGCGGAGCATCTGCAGCATTCCTTTCACGCCCTCGCGCGGGCCGAAACGCTTGCGGATGATGCGCACCTGGTTAGGCATATAACGCTTGTAGAACCAGTCGCAGGAGGAGAGCGCACTCTTCTGCGAGC
Organism: bacterium; assembly: GCA_963604895.1. Classification (GTDB taxonomy): domain Bacteria; phylum Bacteroidota; class Bacteroidia; order Bacteroidales; family UBA932; genus Cryptobacteroides. The sequence goes on along the minus strand of CAVCSJ010000018.1, from coordinate 9,074 downwards.
CCTTTCCCATCAGGGCGAAGAGAGCCTCATAATATTCGCGCGCACTGTCGAAATGCCTGTCACGCAGCTGTTTGCGGCATTTTCTCTCGGCTCCCAGATAGCTCAGATGGAACGGGTCGGAGAGAATCAGACGCAACGGAAATTGGCGGGACTCATAGAGAGTCCCGTCAAGATCGAATATGACGGCTCTGAGCATCTACGCTTAGTCTTTGACTACCAGCTCCTTGAACTTCGCGTGACGCTTCTCGTCCTGGAGCAGGATGTTGAGCTTGAACTGGCCGTCGCGAGCGCCCTCGGCGATGCAGCGGGCCTTGAAAGTCTCGAAGGACTCAGGGATAAGACGGTGAGTCACAGGGTCTTTCAGGCGCAGGGAATCCCTCTTCGCAACGTACTCGACATTCTCTTCGCGAAGGTATTTGTCCACGACTTTCGTGAACTCCTCGGCTGCGGCCTGGGTCGTGCTCTGGTCAGCGAACTCATAATAGAAATGATATGCCGAGATTTCCAGATCGGCGAAACCGATGAAGAATCTGGTTTTCATACCGGTCTCTGCCTCAGCCTTGTGGACTGCATCGATGAACTGACGCTCGTGGAGCTTTTCGCCCGTGATGGTCACGATGCCGTTGATTTTCTGGATGAGATGGACGGTCGGAGTGTTTACGAACTTAGGGCCGGCCTCCAGAAGATCATTCATATTGTAGCGGTACAGACCTGCGAAAGTGGTCACGTAAGGGATGTAGCGCTTACCTGGAACCAGCTCGTCGATCTGGAGGTATTTCGGATTCGGATTATCGATATCCTCCTCAGCGACAAACTCATAGTAATGGAAATGAGGGAAGAGGACCGTGTTCAGCGTGTCATCGAGCACGAGGCCGAAGCGGCACTCTGAAGAGAAATATCCGAATTCCTGATGGAGCATCCCCTCCGGGAAGGAATCCTTGAACTTGTCGAGATAGACTCTGGTGTTTCCGCACTTCCAGGTATTCAGGAGCTGCATATTCGGCCAGTAATGCTTAGGCAGCACGTGCTCGCCGTATTTCTCCCTCAGGGCGCGGAGCTCGGCCGCCCTCTTCGGGTTCGGCTTCACGCAGGCCTCGAGTTCCTTGCGGACTGCCGGGTCGAGCTGGATCTTGTCGGAAATGGTTCCCTTTTCGATGTCCTCCACATACTCGTCATAGAAGCGGTTCACATTGTTCTGAAGCTCGATGATGGTGGAAGGGTTGGCGGTGACGATGAGGGTGATGTCCTGCTCGATGCCCATACGCATCAGCACATAATAGCGGGCGTTATAGTCTGCTATGGTGTAGACGCACTGAGGATTCGAGTAGAGAGCCTTTACAAATCCCGGGCAGTCACGCTGGGTAACTCCTGACACTGAGCCGAATACGGTTCCGTCCGGAGCATAGCCCTCGACTACCTTGCCCACGATGGAGAGGATTTTTCCACCGAATACATTCGGGCGGTTCTTTATGAAGTTGAAGAGCCAGACCTTGGTCATCTTGCCATAGATGGTCTTCAGATAACGCTCGGTGATAGGAATCCATTTCGGCTCGGCGGTGGTTCCGGAAGTCGTGGCGTAGAGTACCGGCTTGCCCGGGAAGAGGATATCGCTCTCTCCGTGCTTGTGCCTTTCCACATAAGGACGGAAATCCTCGTAGTCGTTCAGTTTGACATTCTGCTGCCACAGACGGAAGAGTTCTTCGTCGCTGCCTGCCTTGAGGATATCCGCAAAGTGGTGTTCTTTACCATAGACGGTGTCCTTGGCATAATCCAGAATCTGACGAAGGGTGTTGGCTGTGGTCTTTCGCGGCTGCCTGCTGGCCTTTTTGAGCTGGAGGTACTGTATGCCTCCGGCAAGGCCGAGCAAAGTGTTGGCGACGAGTTTGTTTTTAGTACCCATCTTTCATACATATTTTGCGCGTTCCGGGAGGTTTCTCCCCCGGTCTGCAGGTTCGGTTTAGACCACAAATATAGCCAAAAAGAACAATATTCCTATAATTCTCCTGACTTGAGTGATGGAGAAGGGCCTCTATTGGTCGAAGACCACCCGGGCCTCGGCGAACTTCAGGAAGATGTCGATGCGGAGCGGCAGCTGCTGCTCATCCGTAGTGGTGTAGAATCGGAGCAGGGTCTCCTGCCTGGCGCGGCCTTTCTTGTCGGTCGTGTTTTTCACGAGGGTGAAGACGCGGCACTGGGCCTTGCCGCTGCCGGTTTCGATGGTTTCCACTCCCGCGTAACGCAGATCCTGCGCGTTCACGTTGCGGGACTCCGCCATTTTCAGAGTGATGCGGGCGCCGGGCTTGAGAGAGGAATTGTCCATCGAACGCACGTGCTGTACGAGTGAAATCATATCATAGATGGGCGTGGTACTCTCGCCGCCGCCCTCCCGGATGTGCCCGTCAGCGTAAGTCTTGATTATCTTGGCCTTATACTTTCCGTTCTCGTGGGTGAAATAGGTCTTTTCGTTTACCGTATCCTTGCCTTCGACGCAGCTTTTGCGAAAGAACAGAGGCGTGCAGTCGTCGGTTATGAATGTCTCGAGAGTGTCGCGGAGCACGAACAGTCTGTCTGCGCTGCGGTTTCCGGATGCAATGAGCGAAGTCCGGAACGCCTTCCGGCCGTTATAAACTGTGGCACGGGTGTCGAGAGTGGCCTTGCCGGCGTCAATCCAAGACCAGGCCATTTTCAGCTGCAGGGTATATTCGAGATGTTCTCCGTCCTTGAGTATATTCGTGGCCCCGGCTCCGGGAAGGAGCAGGAGGGCGGCTATGATGATTGCGGTTATTTTTTTCATAACAGTCCGGTTTTGAAATTATTCAGTCGTTTACGCGAACCTGGAGTTTATCCAGTCAGTATTTACTCTGCAGAATCCCCTCAGGGATTCCGTCAGCTGGGGATTGCGGCGGATGATGCCGGCACTGTCCTCATAGACATTGAAACCGACTTCAGCCACCTGCATCTGACCGTCCATCGGGTATGCGAATTGGATGTGGTGGTCGGAACCGTCGACTCTCAGGAAGCGGAACGGGACATCGGAAATCTTGTCAGCGAGCTCTTTGGAGTCTCCGATAAGTTCCAGACGGGTAAGATGCTTGCAGAGCTCCATTATGGCGTCGTCGAAGCCGGCATCGAAGATCTTCACCTTCTCTATGAGTTCGCCCGGCTCGTCCACGAACCTGAGGACATAGTCGGAAAGTTCGCCGATCTTCCCGTACATTTCCTGTGCCCTCTCTTCCAGATCTTCATCTCCTAGAGTGAGCCAGAACATAAGCTTGGACTCAGGGTCGTGATAGAGCAGCTGGTTGCGGATCAGGTTCTTTTTTCCGCAACGGGGGCATTCCCAGAGGAATGCGGAGCCGTCCATTACGGCTGCCTTGAGTTCCGGAGAAGTCGAGGCGTTTATACTGTCATATCTGTGTACTTCTGAAGACTCTCCGCAGTGGGGACATCTCAGCATATTGTCTTTGTAATTTTCCATATCCATAGTCAGGACTCTATTCAAATATCGGCCCCTTTTATGCAAAAATACTAAAAATGACTATATTTGCGTTCCTTCCTGCGTTATTGCCGCAGAAAAGGAGCGTGTATTAAGTTATAAACCGTATCTACAATGAAAGAAAATTTCAAGTCCGAGGATTGGATGGCGTGCTGGCTCGGCTTTATCGTCATCATCCTCGCGATAGTTTCCGTCCTTACCGGATGGTTTGATTTCTCAGCACTTAAATTCAAAACCTGGGCCCTGTGGGAAAATGTCGATGCCGCAAGCCTCTGGAGCCAGTTCACCTGGGCATTCGTGGGTAAGCTTGTCCTGACATTCGCCGTTCTGGCAGTCCTTTTCACCGGAGCGGTGAAGATTCAGGGCGGCAGCGTGAAGAAGTATCTTCCGGCATTCGCAATGCTTTTCTTCCTCGCCGTCATCGTGCGTCTCATCAGTGCCGAATTCACCCTCAACCGTTATCTCGAATGGGCTTTCTGGGCTCTTATCGTAGGCCTTCTGGTTTCGAACACGGTAGGTGTTCCGGAGTGGCTCAAACCTGCAGTGAAGACTGAGTTCTACATCAAGACCGGTCTTGTCATTATGGGTTTCTCGGTGCTTTTCTCCACCATCGCCAAGTTCGGTCTCTACGGCCTCGGAATCGCCTGGATCGTAACTCCTATCGTAATCATCTTTATGTGGTGGTTCGGTACGAAGGTTCTGAAGATTGACAACAAGCCTCTGGTCATCACTATGGCTTCCGCCACCAGCGTCTGCGGTACATCTGCAGCCATCGCAACCGGTGCCGCATCCAAGGCCAAGAAGGATGACATCGCTATGACGGTATCCGTCTCCATTATCTTCACGGTGCTTATGATGGTGTTCGAGCCTATGATCATCCGTGCGGTGGGTATGAGTCCTATTATGGGTGGTTCCCTCATCGGCGGTACCATCGATTCCACGGGTGCGGTAGTTGTGGCCGGTACAGCCCTCGGCGGTGAGGCCCAGACAGCTGCAGTGCTCGTGAAGTCCATCCAGAACATCCTCATCGGCTTTATCGCCTTCTTCGTGGCCATCTTCTTCGCCACCCACGTGGACAAGACTCCTGGCGCCAAGGTCGGCGCTTCCGAGATCTGGGTACGCTTCCCTAAGTTCATCCTCGGTTTCTTCGCCGCATCCCTTATCGCTTCCTTCATCATTCTCCCTGCTTTCGGAAATGATCAGGTGGGCGCCATAAACAAGGTTCTGGACCAGTACAAGAACTGGGCATTCGTTCTCGCCTTTGTTTCCATCGGCCTGGACACCAATTTCAAGGACATCATCAAGAAAACACAGGGCGGCAAGCTCATCTGGCTCTATATCGTAGGTCAGACCTTCAATATCGCCCTAACATTCTTCGCCGTATGGCTTCTGCTCTCAGGCGTGATCTTCCCTATTCCGTCCCTGAGCTAGTCATTTGATTTCCTGACTGTTATGGCTGGAATGAATAAGACTTGGAAAGTGATCACCATCATAGTGATGGCGGTCACTTTTCTAGTTGCCCTCTATATTATGGCCAACGGCCTGGGACTCGTCCCGTCGCTGGATTTCGGCGCGGGGGCTTATTACTATGCCGACATCCCCGGGTTCGAAAAGATCGTCCGCAATGATGCCTACGACTCCCATCTGCCCCTATGGCTGGCCATACTGCTGTTCCTCGCCTGGGGCGCCTTCGTCTACTGGCTCTGGACCCGTATCGACAAAAAAGGATGACCTTGCGGCCATCCTTTTTTATATTGAAATCCCGGGAATTATTTCGCGGCGAAGGCGTCGATTTCGACTTTGGCGCCTTTCGGGAGGGCGGCTACCTGGTAGCAGACGCGGGCAGGTTTGTCGCCCGGGAAATATTCCGCATAGACGGCGTTCATAGCCCCGAAATCGGCGATATCGGTAAGAAGGACGGTGGTTTTCACCACGTCATTAAAACTGTATCCGGCCTCGGCGAGGATATGACCGATATTGTCGAGACTGCAGCGGGTCTGGGCGATGACATCCTCAGGCATCGAGCCTGTGGCTCCGTCGACAGGGAGCTGTCCGGAAATAAAGAGTACCCCGTTTGCTTCGATGGCCTGGGAATATGGCCCCACAGCTGCGGGGGCCTTCGGTGATGCGATGATTCTTTTCATATTGTTATTTCTTTTCTTCGATTACTGAACCGTGATCTTTTACGACAGCTTCCTTCCATTTGTCGGTATAGCCCGGCTGGGTGATATGTATAGGAAGTCCGTCATAATCTTCTGAATGAATGAAATTGCCGTTCTCGTCCTGAGCCTTGACATTGCCGTCGATGAACTTCACGAGAAGCGTTTCCTCGAGTTTGGTCCAGGCTGCGAACTGGGTCTGGGCAGTATTGACCGTATATTCGGTCAGGGCCTTGCGGACCTTGCGGACTGCGCTCTTTCCGCCCTTGCCGTAAAGCTGGAGGAGCGTGGCATCATTGGCCGGAACGGCCGAATTCATCTGCTCGTTCTCGAAAGCGTCGATGCGCTCGCGCACGTACGGAGCCATCTGGTTGTACATCTTGTAGCAGGCGTTGGCGACGCGGTTGCACATCCAGAAGGTCGATGTCGGCGAGTATGTCAGCATATTGCCGTTGCCCACGCGCAGGCACTCAGGAACTTCGGTGGTGTTTGCGTAAATCGGTGTGAGGTAGGATGTCGCGGCATCGTCGCAGCCGAACCACTGCAGGGCTCCGATGACGTCAGGCAGGCCGGTGCGGGACTGTGCCACGAACCAGAAACCGGTCTGCTGAGTGGCGAGCGCGCGCTCGTTCAGATAGCTCTTGCCCTCATATTCGAAGTACATCGGCCTCCAGCGGTACGGGAGCGCGTTGCCGCCGGCGCCGATATCGGTGGTCATATCCATAGGTGTGCCCTCGAAGTGGTCACGCATCACGTCAGCTACGTTCTTGACGCTGATCTTGCGGGAAGGCTTGACGAAGAGAGGCATAGGGTTGTCGAAATTGTACCCCATCGCGTAGTCGAGCCAGTCGGATGCCGGGCGGGTGATTTCCTTTCCGTTCTCGTCCATATAAGTGAACTGGCCGTCGCAGAGGATGTTGAACGCGCTCCAGACGCGGGCGTCGCAGCCGCGGACGGTGCCGAAGTCGAGCGGGCAGTAGGTATCGCAGAAGCTGAATTCGCTGTCCTCGCCGCTGAACCAGCCCTTCTCGCGCGCGAAGCTGATCACGTCGGGCGCGTAGAGACAGTTCTCAGGGTCATCGAGCGGGAAGCGGGAGATGCGTGCCTGATTAGCGTGCGCGCAGATGTAGCCGTCCGGAATGCGTCTGGCGACCCAAAGCATACCTTTGCTGCCCTCGCCCTTGCCGATGAGGTCCATCACCCAGGCTTCCTTGGTGTCGGCGATGGAGAAGCTCTCGCCCTCGGAGGCATAGCCGTACTCATCCACCAGGCTGACCATTATCTGTATGGCCTCGCGGGCGGTGCGGGCTCTTTCGAGAGCTATATAAATCAATGAACCATAGTCGATTATACCCTGCCTATTCTCGAGTTCGCGTCTTCCGCCCCAAGTGCTCTCGGCTATGATGAGCTGGTGCTCGTTCATATTGCCCACTCTCTGGTAGGTGTGCGCGACCTGCGGGATATAGCCGTGGAATCTGTAGCTGTCCCAGTCGTCCACGCGGCGCATCGTTCCGGCTTTCCAGTCGCCTGCGGCCTGGAAATACAGCTCTCCGAAGAGCTGATGGGAGTCGGCGGAGTAAGAGATCATAGCGGAGCCGTCCGTGCTCGCACCGTGAGTGATGATGACATTCGAACAGGCGTCAGTACGCTGGGCCGTCACCGTAGCGAGGACTGCGGCGGCAAGGCATAGGGAGATGAAATGCTTGGTCATTTGCTTGTTTATCTATTAATTTCTAATTTTGTGCGATTGCGCTCCACGTGAAGGTTCCGTGGATTGCAGAGTCCATCAACGTGTGAGACACAAAGCTAATCATTTTTTATGACTAAACGAGTATTTTTATCACTTGCCGCAGTGCTGCTGTGTTCTTTCGCAGCGATGGCGCAGGAGGCCGACGCACAGAAGAGGGAGAAGGAGTTCTTCGAGAATCTGGACAAGCAGATTACGCAGATGACGGATCAGCTGGAGCTCGAAGACTGGCAGGTCTTCTATGTAGACTCCATTCTGACTCACGATTATCAGGCTATGCAGCAGGAACTTATGGAGCTGCAGCATAAGAAGGTGGCCAATACCGACATCTACAATGAAGCCGCTTACAAGTGGCAGGACAAGATAGACGATGCGCTGCAGAAGGTGTTCAATGATGAGCAGTGGAGCAAGTATCAGAAGAACGGTGCTGCGCGTGCTAAGAAAGCGCGAGATAAGCGTCGTGCCAAAATGCACCAGGAATAAATTCCTGATGCATCCAATTATTCACCGGGGGCCGAATCCCCCGGCCCCCTGGGTCGCTTCGCTCCTTAGGTGCTTCGAAAACTTTTTATGAGCAGCGATTGTGTAATCCTAATCAGAAAATTCGTACATTTGCGAGATATAAATAAGTTCTTATATGAAAGAGCAAATAGAGAAAGTGCTTGCAGACCTGTCTGAACTCAAGTGTCAGACTCAGAAAGATGTCGAGGAGGCGAGAGTCCGCTTCCTGGGCAAGAAAGGTGAAGTGACGAAACTCTTCGACGAGTTCCGCACTATGGACAAGGAGATGAAGAAGGAGTTCGGAAAGACTCTGAACGACCTCAAGCAGACTGTCCAGAACAAGATTGAGGAGCTCAAGGGCCAGACCGCTTCCGAGGGCGCCACGCAGGCAGTTTCACAGGATCTGACTATGCCGGGAGACGCTTTCGAGCTGGGTTCCCGCCATCCGGTTTCCATCGTACGTCAGGAAATCGTGGATATTTTCCGCAAATTCGGTTATGACGTGGCCGAGGGCCCAGAGGTCGAGGACGACTATCACGTGTTCGAGGCCCTGAATTTCCCTCCGAACCACCCAGCCAGAGATATGCAGGATACTTTCTTCGTATCCGTGGGTCATCCTAACCCGCTTCTTCTGCGCACCCATACATCCTCTGTTCAGGTACGTGCAATGGAGAGTATGAAGCTCCCTATCCGCGTCATCTGCCCGGGACGAGTTTTCCGCAATGAAGCCATCAGCGCACGCGCACACTGCATCTTCCATCAGGTGGAAGGCCTTTATATAGACGAGAATGTGACTTTCGCCGACCTCAAGCAGGCCATCCTGCTTTTCGCCCGCGAGATGTTCGGTCCGGACACAGAAATCCGTATGCGTCCTTCGTTCTTCCCGTTCACGGAGCCGTCCGCCGAAGTGGACGTGAGCTGCAACATCTGCCACGGCAAGGGTTGCAACATCTGCAAGGGCACGGGCTGGCTGGAGATTCTGGGCTGCGGTATGGTAGATCCTAACGTGCTGGAAGCCAGCGGTATCGACTCCAAGAAATATTCAGGATTCGCTTTCGGAATGGGTCTGGAGAGAATCGCTATGCTGAAGTGGAGAGTTAATGACCTGCGTCATTATTTCGAGAATGATATGAGGTTCCTCCGCGAGTTCAGCACCGCCATCGAGGTATAA
>CAVCSJ010000017.1:0-20887 GCA_963604895.1 bacterium | reverse complement strand
TTCCCCTCGTTGTCAAAGTCCAGCCAATAATAACTGCCTCCGGGACAGACTATTACGGAGATGGACGATCCTTCGCAGAGGTATGGTCTCAAAACAGCCTGACGTGCGTGATGCCTGGTCTGTTCTCCCCAGATGTTAATCTCCTGCGCCCCAAGACTGAGCTCCGTCAGCAGAGCCGCCACAATCAGGGCGACCCTCAAAAAAAACTTCATCTCTTCTACTTCCCTTCCTTCCCCAACATTGTCTTCACTTCGTCCTGAGTGAGCTGACGGTATTTGTGTGCAGGGTCAGCCCCGAAATCCACCGCAAAATACTCCTCGTCATAGAAAGAGAGTTTGGAGTTAGTGCAGGGATTACACTCCACAAAGCATATTTCATTTATATTCAATCCTTTGGCCTCACAGATCTGCTCCGCGAGAGAGCGTCCTGCGTAGGTTACGGAAGTTCCCGGATTGTCCTGATAGAGTTCCGTCACGATGACGAAAGTCTCCCCGTCCGCGGTGCGGATCTTCAGCCCGCAGCTGGACGGCATATCCCACTGTCCCTTGAAAGGGAATATCTCGTCGTAATAGTCAGGTGATACTTTCATATTACTGTGTATTGTCTGCCTTCTTGATTATTCTCACCACATCCTTTCCGAAGGAACGGTTGGCCAGCTTGCGGTTACGCGGACGGTATGTGCCGTCCTCCATCTCGCGCATAGCCACCTGGCAGAAGAGGCGGAACATCTTCTGCTCCTGGCTTTCATCCTTGTAGAAGCTCTTCCAGGCATAGTCATAAAGTTCCTGAAGCCTCTCTGCGGTCATATGCTTGGGATGGAACACGACCTGGCCGGCATTGTAGTGATCCCAGTCGAAGTCGAAGATCCGGCCCTGACGAAGAAGGTCATCGTAGCCCTTCGTATGAGGGAAAGGAGTCATTACGGTGAATTCGGCAAGGTCGAGGTCGATTTCCCCGAGGAAGTCGATGAGCCGCTTGATGTCGTCCTCGGTCTGGTTGTCCAGACCCAGAAGTATGGTTCCCTCCACGCCGATGCCGTAGTCGTGATAGCGCTTCACTCTCTCCTTGATGTAGTCGGAAGTATCGTATACGGCCTGATAAACGTACCAGGCGCCTGCCTTGGCCGCAAGGTCAAGGACCTCAGGGTCATCTTCGATGGTATGGCTTATCCATTTTTTCTTCAGAGGGGCTATCGCGGTGAAGAGCTCCTTCTCCCACTGCTTGTTCTGAGCCAGGGAGTTGTCCACGATGAAGAGGCGGTTGTTGTCGATGCCGGCCATATCCTCCACAACTTTGTCGATTGGACGCGGCCTGAAGACGCGGCCTCCGAGATATGAGACGGCGCAAGGATAGCAGCTGAATCGGCAGCCGCGGCTCGCGTGGAAGAGGTCCACCATCTGGACGCCCTTGTGATTATAGAGTTCGCGCTTGTAAAGATCTCTGCGACAAGGGCCTACGAGCTCGATGTCCGGCTGCTGACCCATATAGTTGTAGACCTTCTGAAGTCTGTGGTTCACCCAATCCTGCATCACGGCCTCCATTCTGCCTTCTGACTCTCCGAGGAAGACGCTGTCCATATGCTCCACCATCTCCTCGGCGTGGAGCATCGTGGAGATGCCGCCGGCCAGACACAGCTTACCTCTCTTGTGGAACTCCTCGGCTATCTTCCAGCCTCGTTTGACCTGAGTACTGAGCATCATCGAGATGGCGACTCCGTCACACTCCCTGTCGAAGTCGATTTCCTCGACATTCTCGTCCGTAAAGAACACATCCACCCACTCCGGAAGCGTGGCCGCGAAGGCTACGGGGCCGTGAGGCGGAAGGTTGAAGGTAGTCTGTCCCTTGAGTTTCTCCCAACGGGGATAGATCAGATGCAGTTTGAATGGCTTCATAATATTTTCGATATTTCGTTTCTCAATTCTTTGCTTCCTTCTACTGCTTCGGCAGTCTCAATCGCGGTCATCGGCACTCCCCCGATGCCGTGCATATTCACATTCTGCCCCGTAAGGAACAGGTTCGAGACCTTCGTCCGGACTGACAGATGCGAGAGTGCAAGATAGTTAAAATCTTTCGCATAACCATAACTTGACCCTCTCTCTGTTCCATACCAGTCGCGAAAACTCAGCGGAGTGGCGGCAAAACGCTCCGATTCGTCCATCTCCGCAGTCAGAGAAGGCAGGCCGCAGGCGGCCAATGCGCACATCTCGTCCATCCTTTTCTTTTTCCACTCTGCATAGCCCTCACCGCGTCTGAAACGGCCTGCAGAGGCCCAGGGCTCCACCTGGGCAAAATCCATAGTGCTGAGAAGTGTCAGATGCGAGGCCGTCTTTCCGTCAGGGGATGCCGTCATAAAACAGGACACTCCCTGCGGCCAGCCCTCGGTCTGCGCCATTTTCCATTCCGAGCCATAATCCCTGTAGACGAAAGTCGGATGGGCGATATAAGGTACCGCACCCTGAGGCGGGCGCATATAGGTCTTGAAGGCCGAACTTGTCAGCGGAATCTCCTTCAGGCGTGAGGTATAATACTGCGGAAGGGAGCCTTCCGGAAGATGACCAAGCAGTGTAACAGGATGAATATCAGATATATAACTGGAAGCGGTATAGGATTTCCCGTCCTTTGTCCGCACAGACGTTATCTTTCTGTCCGATACGTCGATTCCCACCACTTCCGCGTGGGGGATGACATCTCCGCCATTGCTGCGGATTACCGAGGCCAGGTCTTCTGCAAGGGAATCGCTTCCCGCAGTGAAATGGCAGGGCTGACCGATGAAGAGCACCGATGCCATAATATGGATGAAGGCCGGAGTGCGGTTCTCTTCTCCCGCATATAAAGGTGCCAGGAAAGCCAGAAGTGAACGCAGACGTCTGTCTTTCACATATTTGGCTATAAAGCCCGAGGCGCTCATCATAAAATCCTCGGAATGTGCGGCAGATCCGGCTACGGATTCTGACTCTGGAGAAGATTTCAGATAGAAAAGATCCTCCTCCTGTGAAAGGGTGTAAAGGGCCTCCATATAGGCCTCAATCCCTTCAGCCTCAGACGGGAAGCGGGAAATCAGATACTCCGTCAGGGCCTTTCGTCCGCGTGGCAGGTCATAGCGCGAAGAATCAGAAAGATAAAGGACAGAAGCCAGGGCGTCATTGGCCGCAACCTGCGGCCGCACACCGAGATAACGGCAGAGTCGGTCGAGCACGGCGCCCTGCTCGAAGCCGCCGGCCACGTGCATTCCGGTCTCGTATTTCTCGCCGCCGCGCTCGAAGCACTGCAGCCCGCCTCCGATCGAAGCGTTCTTCTCGAGCACGGTGACCTTGTAGCCGCGAGTGGCGAGCAGCGCTCCCGCGAAGAGTCCGCCCATTCCGCCGCCTATGACTATGCAATCCTTATCCATTGTCTATAAACGCATTACGCTATAATGTCCGCTCCAGGGCGCCTCCATATCATCTTCGGAACGTCCCGGGAGGAAATGAAGATTCGACGGAGCATTGACGCAGGCGGCCGCAATCCTGTGAAGTTCAGGACTTTGCTCATACGCGAACACGGCGGTGTCAGGATGCGTCAGGGCCAGAAGGAAGGCCACCTCACCCTGCGAACTGTCGTCCATCACGACTGCGGTGCATCCCGAAGGCAGTCCGTCCACGGTCTGTTTCAGAGCCTCGACGTCGGAAAGGGCACGCCCCGCGCGGCTTTCAATCTCACTTCCCTTGTAAAGATACTGACTCCTGACGAACGGCAGCCAATATTCCGCATTCTCCCTCTCGCGGCAGATCTGCGCGTAATGTTCCTTATACAGTTTTCTGAAGCCGGAGGTGCGCTCGCGTGACGTAGCCCCGTAGCGGGTGTCGTCCGGCGCAATTCTCTGTCCCACTTCCACATAGATGCTTCCAGGACGGAGCATGAAGTCCATCTTAGGCAGCACGTGTCCGACACCGTGCAGGTAGACCGGAACAATGTCCAGTCCGAGTTCCTCGGCGACGTGGAAGGCTCCGCGGTGGAACCTCTGTATGCTGCAGTCCGCCGAACGGGTCCCTTCAGGGAAAATCATTATGGAATAGCCCCTGGAGGCGAGTTCACGAAGTTTCGGCAGCGCATCCTCGATTCCGTCCTCGGCCGGAACGAACTCCGCGCGATGTATGAGAGCCCCGTAGAGAGGATTGTTCCATACCCACTTATTTGTCACCACGACCATCTTCGGCGTGAGCATCAGAAGGCACATCAGATCCAGATGCGACTGGTGATTGCTGATGATGACCGCCGGACGGCTGAAGTCTTCGCCGGAGTCGTTGCGCATCTCGAACTTAGTCCCCGGTACACGGCGGATTACGAAGCGAGAGAAGCCGCAGAGCACCTTGTGGAGCCATTTTTCCTTCCATTTTCGGTGCGGTCCGACAGCGAAGATGAGCATCGCGAGCGGCGAGACCACTATCGTGACGAGCAGGAAGAAGCCGAAGGCGAAAACGGTCCGCAGCCATCTCAGAATCGTCACAGGCATCTGCCGCAGCTGCTTTCCGTGCTTGCGCGTGAGGTAGCGGAAGATCCACTCCGGCAGGAAGCACGCCATCACGACGACCACGAACATACCCAGAATCGTAATCTCCGCGAGCGAGCGCATAGCCGGGTGCCCCGAGATGACCAGGGTGCCGATGCCTATGAACATCAGTATCGCCGAAATCAGCACACTCTCGTTTCTATCTGACAATGAGCGTGTTCCGAGCGCGTATTCCTTCATCAGACCCTCCGTTATGTAGATGGTGTAGTCGTCTCCCTGGCCGAAGATGAAGGTCGCCAGCACGATGCTGACTATGTTGAACTGAATGCCGAGCAGATTCATTATGCCCAGAATCCAGATCCAGCCGACCGCCAGCGGAAGGAACGAAAGCAGAGCGAGTTCCAGACTTCCGAACGAGAGCCAGAGGAAGAAGAACACCACGAGGCTGCACATCGCGAGCACCATATCGAAATCCTGCGAGAGCGAAGTCACCAGGGAAGTGATGAGCCGACCCATATCTGCTGAAGCAAAGTCCTGCTGAGTAAGCAGTTGCTGATCCTCCTGAGTCGACGCCACGAACGGCTCGAACGCGCTCTGCGAGAAGCCCAGCGCCTTTGCGCTCTCCTCCAGCTGAGTGATTGCATCGGCGTGCTCTTTCCAGAAGGCCGGCCACCGGCCGTCCAATCCTGCCCTCTCTTCGTCACTCGGCAGAAGTGAGGCCACTACCGAGCCTCCACCCATCCTGTCCAGACTTCCGGCAAGAAGGTCCAGGTCGGCCTGCTGCTGCCTGGTCATATAATTTATATGATGAAGGTCGGTGTCGAAAGACTCGCCTCCCTTGCCGCTTATCATTATGACCAGAGTCACTGCCACCATCACCCAAGGCACTGCGCGGCGGACCTTGCCGGGCTCCCGCAGAGGCTTTTCGGCCTTCAGACGGTTCTTCTCACCTATCGAAGTTTTCACCGGCCTGGCGAAGAGAGGCATAATTATCAGCACGAACAATATTGTCCCTATCAGCATAAATGAGCCGAAGAGGGCCAGATCGTGCATAGCCTTGGCCTTAAGGAAGATAAGGCAGAGGAAGGCACTGACCGTGGTGATATTTCCGGTCAGAAGCGGAGACACCATATCACGGAGTGTCAGGCGGTTGTCACGGGTATCGCGCAGATAGTGCATAAAATGCAGCGGATAATTCGCCGCGATTCCGACTATTATGGACCCGAGTCCGAGCACGATTATGGATATGCTGTCCTTGATGAGCCCGATGAGGCCCAGGGAGAACACCCCTGCGAAGAGCAGGGAAAGGGCTATCCACATTATGTATCTCCAGTTCCTGAACGAGAGTCCCAGAACGAGGAATATGCCGATGACCGCGAGGGCTACGGCCCAGATACTGTCAGTCTTGATGCGGTGCGCATTGGTCGCCGCTATGATCGGCGACCCGACGGCTGAAACGCTGATGCCCGGGCACCTCTGCGCGACCTGCTCACCCACAGCGTCGAGCATTTCGGAAAGCTGCGCATTCTGCATCGACTCGCTCTGTCCGTTCGGAGAATCGAAGAAAATCAGACCGACGCTCTTCTCGCTGTGAAGAAGATGGCCGTCGACAACGCGGTATCCTGTATTGGTTCCCGCCTGCGCAAGTCTCTGAAGTACAGGAGTAAAGAGATGGAGCGGGTCATAAGGCATCGTGGTCGCGAGGAAGGTTCCCTGAGGCAGGGACAGCAGGCGTCTGTTCGCCTCCATCTGCTGCCGGACGTAGCCCGGAACGGCGAGCAGCGAATCCATTCTCGCATAGTCCTCCTCACGCAGAAAACTCGGGTAGCGGGTCTGAACCTGGGCTATCAGGTCAAGGGCCGAGGACTGGTCCACGGTCGCGCTCATATCCGGAATGGTCATCAGAGAGTCGGTCTCGTACCAGAGTTCCTCGAAACAGTCCATCGCGGCGATCAGAGCATCGTCAGAAGAGGCCTCGCCCGAAAGGTACTCCGAATCCATATTTCCCTCAGCCTTAGCGACTTCCGTACTATCATAGCGAAATATCACCGCCACGCGGCTCTGCTCGTTCAGCTGCGAGAAGAACTCCACCTCTTCAGTGTTCCGCTCGTCGATGGGCAGGAACTCGGAGATGTCCTCCTCGTAATGCAGTCGGCTGGCTGACCACACGCATACGGCGACCAGGGCCGCCAACACTGCGAGTGTCAGGCCTTTGCGTTTCGAAAGGAAGTCGTAGACAGCGAGGAAAAATCTGGTCATTTCTTTAACTTTCTATATATGGCAAGCGGCAGTCCATAGAACAGAGCGCCGAAGCAAAGCACTGTATTAAGGACAGTTATGCGCATAAAATCAGCGAAGGGACGGAAGTGCGAAACCCTGTCCTCGGGATAGCACACCCTGATGTCCGCAGGAATCATCTTAACTCCGTGCCAGGCGGCATAGACCATAAGTTCCAGCTCGGCTTCATAGCGGGCCGTAATGTGGTTCAGGCCGTAAATGGAATCCAGCGGATAGACGCGGAAGCCGGACTGGGTATCGGGAATGTTCCGGCCGGTCTGGAGACGGAACCAGAAGTTCGAGAAGCGGTTTGCGAAGGTATTGCCGCGGGGCATATTGTCCGCAGTGAGACTGCGGCTGCCTATGATGAAGGCGTCGGGATTCTCTTCCGAGAGCTTGACGAGAGCCGGAATATCTTCAGGAAAGTGCTGGGAATCAGCATCTATCGTCACGCAATGCGTATAACCTTCGCACTGTGCCCTGTAGAAGCCGGTGCGGAGCGCGGCGCCTTTTCCGAGATTGCGGTTATGGGGAATTATCTCGACCGGAACGCCCTGAAGAAGGCTGGTTGCCGGGATGGTGCTGCCGTCATCGACGACTATCACGTCGCTGCACTGCTGCAGCACTCTCTCCACTACATCGCGAAGGGTTTTGGGATTGTTATATGTGGGAATTATTATGCAGAATTCCATAGGTCTATTTAAAAAGCCTGACTGACAAGAACGAGGGAAAGCTTACAAAGCACATTCTGGCCGTCTCCGCGCGGAGTGAGCACCGCCGAGGCGGAAACGTTCTGTCCGTCATCGTTATAGGATGTGACCCGGTAGCTGAGTTCTGAAGTTCTGTCAGGGTATACCGGCCCCACGAATTTCACGCGGCGCATCTCCTTGACATAGAGCTTCCTGCCGGCACAGCCGGAGAGCAGTTCGGCGAGCATCTGCACTATGCAGACGCCCGGGACTATAGGCTGCTCCGGGAAATGGCAGCGGAAGATGAAATGATCCGCATTGAGTCTCAGATCATAAGTCCCGAGTCCTTCGTTCACTTCAGAAGAAAGGACGGTGAAGAAACTACCACTTAATTCCATAATTTCCGTTCACAGAAACATTTGATATCGTTATACTTGTGCTGTTTCCAGCCGGATCGTTCATCACCATACTTCTCAGAAGTCCGGTCTTGGGGTCGAAATTCAGCACAAGGCTCTCGAACATACGCTGCAGGTCCTTGCGAACCGGCTTCAGTTCTGCCACCCATACCGAACCGAGGTCGGTGAACGAGGTGCGGAACATCCTGCTGTCTTTGAGGCTTTCGCCTGACATACAGCCCATTATCATATCGGCTATGCCCTTGTAGATGCGACTGGAGGATGCATCGCTGACGCTCTTACCCGAACCCGAACCGATGGTCACAGTACCGCCGTTGATGGTCATCACGTAAGGCGTCGGCTCCCTGTATTCCCAGCGCAGCTTCGAATCCTTCTCGAAATACATTACTCCGGAGGACTTTATCTCATCTGAAAGAAGGGACATCTTGCGGACCTGGACGAAGTCGCATTTCATCGTCTTCATCTCAGAAGCGGCCGTAGTGATCTTCTTCAGCATCTTGTCCGCAATGCTCTGGCCGGCCGCCTGCATTCCGTTCGCCGCAGTTCTTCCCTCCATCGGTCCCGGAACCGCGGTACAGAGGGCTGCAAGCAGAGCGCACGCTATCATCAATTTCCTCATAATCATCAAGTTTCGTTTAAATCATTACCTGGCTATCAATACGCAGCCAAGCAGTATCAGCAGTATTCCCAGCCAGCGCACAAGCGGCACCTGCTCTCCGAAGATGAAGATGGCCGCCAGCATACCCATCACGTAGCTCAGGGAACTCATCGGGTATGCGATGCTGAACGGGAAATGCTTGAGTATGTAGAACCACAGCAGGGACGCGGTCAGAAAGGAGATTCCGCAGCCGAGCCACCACCAGTTGGTGAGCTGGCTGAGCAGGAATTTCCATTTCCAGACGAAGTCTCCCATCTTGGCGAGAGCCAATTTGAGAAAGACCTGCCCGAGCGCAAGAAATACGCTCTGAATCAATGCTATAGGTACTATCTTCCACATAATTCGTCCGACTGCTTCGCAGTCAATACTATATTAATTTCAGACTGCTGCGCAGTCAATTCCTACACAGCAGAATGAGCGAACAATGCCGCCTTTCGGCGATGTTGACGACAAGCAGCGATTGGCCGCAAGGCCGCGGAGCATTGTCAGCGGTCAGGCTTGCGGGAACCTGTCCCTTCGCAAGGCATTGGCAGGATGCGTAGACTCCCAGGGCCGGCGCTGAGAAACAGTCTCCGAAGAGCGGCTTGTAGCGGAGCTTTTCCGCCTGCGGGAGCACTTCGTCCAGAAATGCGTAGTCGGCATCCGCCTCGCTTCCGTTCATTCCGGTCATTACCACGCCCACATTTTCCGGATTTAATCCATTCTCTTCCAGCATCTTGCGAATCTGTACACAGATTTCATCCGAAGTCGGGCGGTTCTTTATCCATACACCGCCGAGCGTGCAGAGAGTCTTCTCCGACGACTCATCGGAGAGCAGTACGGATACGGCCGCTTCACTGCAGATGTCACGGTCAGAGAGAAATCCCGCCTTGCGCATAAAGGAATGGAAGACTGTGGACATCTCGTCGTGGCCACCGATCAGGGCGCTGTGTATCCGTTCCCGGCGGAACTGCAGCCAGGCATCGTAGAGGGCGCTGTCGAAGGACAGGTGCTTTTGCGAATAGGTCGAGTTGTAGCCGTGGGACTTCGTGTGAATGCTTATGAGCGAGGAAGTTGTGTTGTGCGTGGACTGCATGAACTGCGTAGGCTTCAGAAGGCTTTCACCCTCGCGGACCATTGCGTCCAGGAAAAGTTCGGTGTTCTCCACGCTGCCGAAACCGGTTCCGGTGATTACCGCGTCCGGATGCTCTATACCACCCTCGGAAAGCGCCGAGAGAGATGTGGCAAGCGCACGTTTGAGCAGTTTTCCCATTCTGCGTGCTTCGCCGGCTGAGATAAACTGCTTGAAATCAGGGTCTACGCAGCGTACATAATTCTGCTCATAGCGCAGCGGCTCGGTCATCCAGTCCTCGCACAGAGGCTGCTGGATGGAGATCTGCTTTGCGGATATTACATATATCTTCTTCATAGAGCGGATATTATGAGCGAGGAATCATTTCCTCCGAATCCGAAGGAATTGCACAGAACGTGCCTGAGGATGGTTCCGCGCGAAAGATCCATATTCGGTCTGATGCCGTTTTCCGGCATAGGATGGCTCCAGCCGTAGTTCACAGGCAGGAACTTCTCGCGCAGGGCGAGCAGGCAGATTACGGTCTCTATGGATCCCGAAGCGCTTGTGGTATGGCCTGTTATGGACTTAGTCGAAGACATCGGAGGCAGTTTTTCCCCGAAAACGCGGAGCATCGCCTGACTCTCGCTGAGGTCGTTGTTCGGCGTGCCGGTGCCGTGGGCATTGATGTAATCGATGTCTCCAGGCTCCAGTCCCGCATCCGCAAGTGCCTTGCACATAGCCCTGTACGCTCCTTCTCCGTCCGGCGACGAGGCCGTCTGGTGGAAAGCGTCGCAGGCATTACCATAACCCGAAAGTTCTGCCAGAGCCCGGGCGCCGCGTCTTCGTAGCGACTCCTCCGACTCAAGCACGACATAAGCCGCGCCTTCGCCAAGATTAAGTCCGGCCCTCTGCGCATCGAACGGGCGGCAAGGCTGGCGGTCGAGAATCATCAGCGAATTGAAGCCGTTCAGATGGAAACGGGTGATGCACTCGGCGCCTCCCGCGACCACGATTTCGGCTTCGCCGAGACGGATCATCTCCGCTGCGACTCCGATGGCGTTCGCAGCCGAGGAGCAGGCGGTGGAAATGGTGTCGATGAAGGCGAATTCCCCGTAATGGTCGGCAATCATCTCCGAGCAGGAACCGCAGTCGTGCGCGCGAAGATACTCGTTCCGGCTGTCGTTCCCGATGAAATCGAGGTAGTATCGCTCGCTCTGGTCCATTCCGCCCACAGTGGTGCCAGAAATGAAGCCCGCAGCGCGCAGGTCCTCCTTCGTAAGTCCCGCTTCTTTAAGGGCTTCGCCCAATGCCAACATCCCCTGCAGGGCTGTTCTGGTCGTGATTTCGCCCTCGGGTATGCCGAGCTTCCCGCGCATCTGAGCGTCCGAAAGCTTGACCTCTCCTACCGGGAACTCCCGATGGTCGGTGTGCAGGTACTGCAGAGGGGCTATGCCGCTGGTTCCGGACAGCAGGGTAGACAGAACCTCCTGTGCGCAGAGTCCTGCAGCACAGACGATTCCGCTGCCGCTAATGTAGACGGAACGACGGTTCGACATTATTTTGTGCGGTTTTTCTGAATATAATCAGCCATCACATTGATGGACTTGAAGATTTCCTTGCCCTTGGATGGATCCTGAAGCTTGATGCCGTAGTTCTTCTCCATAAGCACGATGAGTTCGAGGGCATCGATGGAGTCAAGTCCGAGACCATCTCCGAAAAGAGGAGCATCATTGTCGATTTCCTCCGGCTTAACATCTTCAAGATTAAGGACTTCGATAATTTCTTCCTTAAGTTTTGCGATCAATTCTTCCATAAAATTATAATTTTGTTTACTCTATTTCATTTTTGCTGTTCTCCGTGGTTTCGACAGGCTCAACCACCGCTGCGAATATCCTTTTTAAATCTTCTTCGATTTCCTTTTCCGTCTCCCCGCGACTGGCGAGGGCTGTGAAGCCGCAGAAGTCATCCGCAGAGAAGGAATCCAGCCAGCCGAAAAGCACGGAAGAAGTCCCGTCATCCTGAAAGGCGTCTGAAATGACTGAAGCCATCTGCGCGGCATCCTGATTTTCAAGAACATAGAAGGTGGTTTCTCCGCGATAATGGTTGCGGATGGATATCTCTCCGGTAACTATGTTCGGAAGTGTATAGACGAAAAGAGCCGGACTCGGAAAATAGTTCTGAGGGTCGTCGATTGTCTGCTGATAGTTCCGGTCTGCACTCAGGGAAGATGTGCGGCCGAAAAGCAGCACGGCCCTGTCAGTGCGGTACTCCCCTTCCCCGAGGCGGGTTTCGCCTTCCTCACGAAGAAGCAGTTCCGAGCAGAGGAAACCGAGTTTGGAAAGGCCGTCCATCTTGAAGAATTTAGGCCAGTCATTCACTTCTGCGTGATATATATCCGAGAGCAGCTGAGCCCCGGTGCTCTGATAATCAGCAGATTTCACACCGTCACGCAGTAAAGCGCCACTCTTTATGGCCGTCCACTTTCTCATAACTCTCCCTCCTGTCTGTAAAGCAGAGCGGCATTGCTGCCGCCGAAGCCGGAAATAAGTTTGATGAACGAATGGCGGGAGGTCGGGCGGTTGACGCCTGACACATTGACCGGGCGTGACACGCCCGGGCGCGAAAATCCACGTGTGGCAAGCACGCAGCCGTGTTCGACGGCACGCATCGCGAGTATGCTTTCGAGCAGGCCGGCGGCGCCCATCGTGTGGCCGTAACAGCCTTTGAGTCCGGTGACGGGCACGTCGAGCAGGCCGGCGCGGTCGATGGCGATGGACTCCATCTCGTCGTTGTACGCCGTCGCAGTGCCGTGGACATTGATGAACGCGAGTTCGTCGGGCGTGCAGAAGCGTAGCATCTCCTTGAGTACCAGCATACTGCCTTCGCCTGTGCGGGACGGGCCGCTGATGTGGTTCGCATCGTTTCTTGAAGCTCCGGCCACAAGCACCCAGTCGCCTTTCTCCGCCTTGTCCACAGTCTTAAGCACTATCGCCGCGGCCGCTTCGCCAGGGTTAAGTCCCTTTCTGTCAGCGTCGAACGGACGACAAGGCTCATCGGAGAGCGCCTTGAAGGAAAGGAAGCCCGAGAAGATGAATTCAGACTGCTCGTCGGCTCCCACGACAACGGCCGCATCGAAGCGTCCGCTCCGCAAGGCGCGAAGTGCCTGAATCTGAGCGCTTACGCCCGAAATGCACGCGTTGCAGACCACGATCGGAGCGTTCGGGTTGCGGAAAAATCCGCTCACGGCCTTCGCCGCCACGCCCGGCAGTTCCCGCTCTTCGGGCAGCTCGGGGTTCGCGCCGCCGAGCATCGAAACGTTCGCCTTCGTCGTGGAAACGACGAACAGAGTGCGTTCGCTCGAAGCGTCTATCCCTGCGGCCGCCACTGCGTCCAATGCCGCCATCACGCACAGGCCTTCGAAGAATGTGTATTCTTCGCCTATGCCTCTGCGCTTTCTCTCTTCCGCTATTTTTTCACGGTCGAGGCGGGACATCACCACGCTCTCGCCGCGTTTTCCCATATCGTCGTAACGGCGGACCGCGCTTTCACCTGCATATACGGCGGCGTAATTCTCCTCCGAGTTCATTCCCAGGGGAGAAATTATGCAGTCAGATGCACGTATGACTAGTCTGCGATCCACTTCTTCTTCCAGTTTTCGTAAAACTCCGGGGCAGCCCAGAGCAGCTGATAATTATGGTCCATAAAGACCTGGGTGCTATGGCCTGTAGCGGCTACGGTACCGGTCTCCGCGTCCCTTATCTCATAGTCGAATACCAGTTTCGCGGCCTCGCAGGGACGCCATACGGCGCTGACCGTTGCCTTGCGGCCGAAGGTCAGGGGATGAAGGAACTTTACGGAAATATCCACGAGCGGGACATAGCATCCCGCCGCATAGATATCCAGATACGCCAGTCCGTAGGCATTCCCGAAGGCCTCGCGGGCGTCCTCGAAATACTTCACGTAATTCCCGTGCCACACGACCTTCATCGAATCCACGTCACTGAAACGGATTTCGATCTCCTTCTCTATCCTGACTTCCTTATATTCAGCCATTTCTATACTTTCTCTATATCGCTGAGCGCTATCTTCAGTCTGGATTCGGCAATGACCTCTTCCCCGACCATCACGGTGGCGTTCGCCATAACTATGTTGAAGACTTCCTCGATGACCTCCATAGTCGTGTCTATGGTCTCCCCCACCATCGGAGTGCGGTAGGCCTTGAAGCTGTCGATAGCTCCGATGAAGCCCAGCTTGACCTTGCCCTCGCTGCCGCGACTTATGTAGCCCATTCTCGCCGCGCAGGTCTGAGCGATGTTCTCGTTCATTCCGGACACGGAGAGACGTCCCTCGTCGACGAAGATATTATCCTCGCGCACAAGAAGTTGCGTAGTCACCTTATTATTGGTGAACGAGGTCATCCTGTCCACCATCACGAACGGCGGACGCTGAGGCAGCAGCTCCTGTATGTTTATGCCTTCCACTTCTGTCATAACACTATGCCTTAGTCTTGCGGGATCTCCCAAAAATCATAATAATTGAACCACTGGTGAGGGTACTTTCTCACCACCTCCTCCAGCCTGTCCGCGAACTCCTGGGCCAGAATCCGGATTCTCTGCCGGGACGGAAGACTTGCGTCCACATCAAGCAGGTATTCGTAAACCTTGTAGGTCCCTCTCTTCTCTCGCATATTGAACACTGCCAGCAGCGGGACTTCCTTCTGGGCCGCAAGCGAGAACGGTCCGACCGGGAAAAGGGCATCCTCCCCGAAAAACTTGCATTTCACGCCTTTGTTCGAGCCGAAGAGCCGGTCTCCCGTCATACTAACGATTTCTCCCCTGTTCAGGGCGGCGTTCATCTCGAAAAGGGCTGTCATAGTACCGTCCATCCGTATGAGATGAATATTGTGCCTGCCCATAATGGCGCTGCGGTACTTCATCATCACCTCGGTCTCGCCGGCATAGACAAGTCCGTTCACGGGCTTGGTGGAGGTCAGAAGGTATCCGGCCATCTCGAAACTTCCCACGTGGGAGCTGAGCTGAACGAATCCGCCTTCCTTCTGCATCAGGGCCGCGAAATGGTCCGGATCGGAATTGATCAGACGGAACTTTTTCCCGGCATATGCGGCATATTTGTCTATGATGATCTTGCCGAAGCAGAAATGGTTCCCGTAGACGTGGAAGAAGGATTTCAGCGGGCCGTAGCCGAGCCTGAGGCGGAAGAAACGGTAGGATGCGAGGTAGCCCTTATGGCTGAAAAGCATATAGAAAGGGACCACGAAGGCCATCAGGACGTAGATGACGTGCCTGTCCACGACTTTCATCAGTGCGACAAGCGAACGGATCATCCACGGGAGGCCGTCGCTGCGGCCGCTCCAGGCGGGGGCTGCATTGGACGGCTTGCCGTCCACAGGAGTCTCTCTCACTTGCTGATTGTCAATAAGCTCCTCCATCCTCCTCCGATTCGGCTATGCGGAAAGTTTCTTCTCCAGGTAGTCGCAGAATTTGCTGAACGTGGTTACACCGGCCATTTCCTCGGCCTTGATCTTCACTCCGAAATTCTTCTCGACGATGACCACGATATCAATGAAATCGAGGCTGTCGATCCCCAGGTCCTTTTTCAGGTTAGCGTCGTCCACAATCTTCTCTTCGTCAATCTCCAGGTCCTCCACCATAAAATTGCGGACCTTCTCTTCTATCTCTTTTCTTTCCATTATATGTATTGCTATATCTTTGTATTACCTTATCTTGCAGAATCTTACGTTACGCTGAATTACTTCTTCCGACAGACCATTATGCTGTGCCCCTGGCCGAGTCCGTCGTAAATCTTCTCGACCTCCATTCCCGCCTTCTTCACAAGGGCTTCCATCGCCTCGGAATGATACATCTTGCTGTTTCCGTTCGCGATGGCGGTGAAATAGAGACTGGTCATAGTGAGGCAGAGGGTGGCAGGCTCGAATCTCTGACGGTCCCAGAAGGTCTCCATAATGTAGAGACGGCTGTCGGAATCCATCGCCTTCACGGCGCGGCTGAGGATGCTGTAGATTTCATCCTCTGAGAAACAGTCCAGGAACTGGCTCATCCAGATGGCGTCAACGTGCTGTCCCTGAGGGAACTGCGCGTTCGGATCAAGAAGATTTATGCCATAGCCCCCGATTCTCTCTGCGCCCTTCTGGCCGGCAGTCTGCTTACGCATCATCTCGCACTGCTGAGGCAGGTCAAGGATGGTCACCTTCACGTTCTCGTCATAATCCACGCAGCGAAGAGCCCAGCGGCCTGTATTGCCGCCGACATCCATAAGGCTGCGGGTGGCGTGGTCTGAGAAAACTATCTTGAGAGCCTCGTCAAAGGAATGGTCGGAATAGAAATGGTCGAATCCGAACCAGCTCTTCTGTACCTGCTCAGGAAGTTCCGAAAGAGCCTCATATACAGTCGGCCAGGACCCGAAATGCTTCAGGCCGGCAGGTTTTCCGGTCTTCAGGGCCTCCTCGAGGTCGAACCAGCCGATGTAGTTCACGTCGTGATTGAAGTCGATGTTCACTCTGGTGGCCGGATCGTTCAGAAGGAACCAGCCGGTCTTGGAGAGCGTGAAACGCTCGGTATCCTTGTCCACAAGAACGGTTCCGATGGAAAGGGAAGCCTCGGTGAGGACTTTCACGGCATAGACCGAGAGATTTGTCTTTTCGGCTATCTCATTCTGTGTAAGGCCTTTGTCGCTGTCGCGAAGAAGGTCGAGGATGCCGAACCTGATCATCAGGCGGGAGGCCTGGAAGATGATCGGACCCCAGGCTATGAATTCCGCAAGTCTCTGGGCTTCACGGGCATTGAGATGCTCTTTCGTATAAGCTTTTTCAAGGGCAGGTGATAGGTTCATTATATTATATTCTTTTGATTACAAGTGCACTGTTGGTTCCTCCGAAACCGAAGGAATTGGATAGAATCACGTTCAGTTTCTGATGCTTGGTCTCGGCAGCGATATGAAGTTTCGCTGAATTTTCGTCCGGATTTTCAAAGTTTATGTTAGGGGCGATGAAGTCATTCTGCATCATAAGGATGGAATAGACTATCTCGCTTGCTCCAGCCATCCAGCACTCGTGGCCGGTCATCGATTTGGTGGAACTGATCCAGGCCCTGCGTCCTTCGAAAAGTCTGGCAAGGGCGATGGCCTCGAACATATCCCCCTGAGGTGTGGATGTGGCGTGGGCGTTGATATAGTCCACGTCATCGGCCGTGACGCCCGCCCCCTTGAGGGCGCGGCACATAGCCAGACAGGATGCGTCGGAATTAGGCTGGGAGATTCCTCCTGCTCCGTTCGAGGAGAAGCCGTAGCCGCAGACTTCGGCGAGGATAGGCGCTCCGCGCTTCACCGCGTGCTCATAGTCCTCGAGAACGAGGGCTGCCGCGCCGCCGCTCGGAACGAGTCCGTCACGGTCGCGGTCGAATGGACGGGAGGCCTTGGCCGGGTCGTCGACTCTGGTGGAGAAGGCGGAGAGGGCATCGAAGGAAGCCATCGAGAAATGATTGGTTTCCTGTGCACCCCCGCAGAGGACCATATCCTGAAGTCCCTGACGGATAAGCATATAGCCCAGTCCTATAGAATGACTTCCACTTGCGCAGGCGGCGCTCACCGTGAAGTTCACGCCACGCAGGTGGAAGATCGTGCTGATATTCATATTCACAGTGGAGTTCATCGACTGGAAAATCAGTCCGGAACCCAGCATCGCCGAGTCCTTGTACTCCTCCATCAGTTTAGCGGTCTGTATGACAGGAACCGAAGATGAGTCGTTGCCGAAGATGACGCCCACTTCATTAGCATAGAGATAGTCTTCATCTATCCCGGCGGCGGCGAAAGCATCGCGCGATGCCATATATGCGTATTCAGCCTCTTCCGGCATTCCCACTCTCTGGCGGCGGTCCAGCAGGCCCTTCAGGACCGGACGCGGAACGATGCCGGTAAGAGGAGAACGGTAGCCGTACTCCTTGCGTATTTCTTCTATGCCGATGCCGGAGCGGCCCTCGAACAGCGAGTCCCTCACGGCGTCAAGTGTCTGACCGAGGCATCCCCAGATGCCCATTCCTGTAACAACTACCCTTCTATCTGACATTCTGTAATTTTGAATCTGTATTGGCGCCTGATTCTGAAGCCTTTACCACTCGATGCTGAAACGGATTCCGACTCCGGAAAAGTTCTTTGTTTCTGTTGTATTGACGTATGTGTCACCGCTCCAATGCCCGTCTTCGTATTCTATATCGGAAATATACTTGCCCACCAGCGAAAGCGCGAATGCGAATTTGCTGCTGGATGCGAATCTGAGACCGAATCCGACTTCTCCGTAAGCTCCGAGATCATCGCCGATGTAAGAGCCGAGACGTGCCGTAGCCATAGGGGAAACCTTGGCGCGGGAGCTGAACACGTAGCGGGTGGCGGCAAAGACAGGCACGATGATGTAATCGTCGCTTCCTTCGATACCGAAGCCGAGGCCGACGTACACATTTCCGGAGTAATAGGCTCCGTGGGTCATCGACAGGGCGATGGAGGTTTTCTCACCGTTCGGATGGAAGGTATTTTCCTGCTCGATCATTGCTGCGTATCCGCTCGGTACGCGTATGCTTTTCTGTGCGGATGCCGTGAAGGCGACAAGCAGCATAGCGGCTGCGATGGCAATCAACTTTTTCATAATCAATCAGTTTTAATAGTAAATAGTTAGTATTAAGTATAGAGGCCTCCGTTCACCGAAATCGTCTGTCCGGTGATGTAGGCTGCTTCTTCTGAAACGAGAAATCCCACGACAGCCGCCACTTCTTCAGGTTTTCCGAAACGGCCGGCAGGTATCATCTTCTTGAGTTCCTTCTCGTCGAGGTCCTTGGTCATATCGGTGGCGATAAAGCCCGGAGCGACGGAATTCACGGTTATTTTTCGAGGGGCAACTTCCTGGGCCAGAGCCTTCATCGCTCCTATGACGCCGGCCTTGGCCGCAGAATAATTGGCCTGCCCCGGCAGGCCCTTCAGTCCTGAAAGCGAAGCCATATTCACGATGCGTCCCCAGCGGTTGGTCATCATATTTTTCAGCAGACGGCGGGTGATGTGGAAGAATCCGCCGAGGGTGGTGCTGAGAACCGAGTCCCATTCCTCGTCCTGCATAAAGACGAGAAGCTGGTCGTGACGGATGCCTGCATTGTTCACAAGCACTGCGATATAGTCCTCAGGGTGAGCGTTTTGCCACCGTTCGAGCGCTGCCTCGACTGCTTTCGGGTCGGCAACGTCGAAAGGAAGCAGCTCGGCTGTTCCGCCTGCCTGCGCCACGAGTGCGGCGGTCTCCTCTGCCGCGGCGGTATTCGAGTTATAGTTTATGACGACAGGATAGCCCCTGCGCGCAAGTTCCACGCACACCGCGCGCCCGATTCCTCTGGAGCCTCCAGTCACTAAAGCAAAACGCATAAAATTATCCTTTTAAACTACAAAATTAGTAAAAAAATCATATTTCCTAAAACTTGCAGCTGTTGCTTGTCGCCAACCGCAGATTGGGGTGGCCGCTTAGACTTCGAAAGCTCCTCAACAGCATTGGACGCGAAGCGGCCCGGAGAATAAATGCTGTTGCGGAGCTTGCCGAAGCGAAGTGGCTAAAGGATACTATTGGCCGCAAGCGGCCAATGTCTAAAGAACCTCGAGGAGTTCGACCTTGAAGATGAGGGCGGCGCAAGGCGGAATGGCGCCCTGGGCACCCTGCTCGCCGTATGCGAGCTGGTAAGGGATGTAGAGCTCCCAGACGGAGCCTTCGGTCATAAGCTGCAGAGCCTCTGTCCAGCCTGCAATCACCTGATTCACACCGAATACCGCCGGTTCGTCGCGGTCATATGAGCTGTCGAACTTCATTCCGTTCACGAGGGTTCCCTCATAGTGGCAGCGAACCTGATCCTTAGGACCCGGCTTCTTGCCGTTGCCCTCCTTGATGACCTTGTACTGCAGGCCGCTCGCGAGAGTCTTCACGCCCTCCTTTGTAGCATTGGCCTTGAGCCAGTTCTCGCCCTCTTCCTTAAAGGCTGCGGCCATAGCGCTGTGCTCCTCCTTCATTTTCGCCTCGAGCTCGGTGAAATATTTGTCGAGAATCTGGCCCGCCTCATCGAAGGAAAGCTGAGGCTGCTTTCCACTCATCATATCGCGGATGGCGGCGGTGAAAGATTCGAAATCAAGAGACTCGACGCCTGACTGGCCGAGGTTGTGTGCAATGCTCATTCCGAGAGCATAACTGAGTTTGTCCATACACTTAGAATCTGAAAGAGAAACCGACGTTGAGATAAGTTACGGAACCGTAACCTACTTCTGCAGAGACACCGAAGTTGTCAGAAATGAAATATCTGCAGCCGACTACCTCGGAATAAGCAAAACCTGCACTGGTATCACTCTTCTTCTCCTTGCTTTCTATACCGGTCCCAGAGGCTGACGCTGAGGCACTAGTCTTGTCATAGGAGAACTGAACACCCATCATAGTGCCCGCGTGAACCTCGAAAGAATCGGTGATGTTCAGGCCGTAAGTGGCACGAGGCATAACCGTGAAGTGAAAATCCCTGGTAGTGTTCTCAACCTTTACACCGGCAGCGGACATCGAATCCGAAGTCTTGTTGCCGTGGAATCCGGCATAGGCTCCTACTGTGAAATGACCTTTCCACCATTTGTTGATAAGGACGTAATCAAGGCTTGCGTTGGCGCCGACACCCGGCTGAAGTCCCAGATAAGCACTTGCGGTAACACTGCCGACCGGATCCGGCCCCTCGATGGCACTAGCCTGGAAAGAGGCGCAGAAAAGAAGCAGACCTGCCGCTGCAATAGAAAGTAATTTCTTCATAATTAGTCTGTTATTATAATAATACAAAAAGTGGAAGATAACTTGTCTGACGGCAAGTTATTTTCCACCACTAACGAATAATCAGATTAAGCCTTGCCGTTGGAGCCGAGAACGTCGACGATCTTGTGCTCGTAGAGCTTCTTCATCTCGTCACGTGCAGGTCCGAGGTACTTGCGTGGGTCGAACTCACCCGGCTTC
The DNA here is from genome assembly GCA_963604895.1 of bacterium. Taxonomy (GTDB): domain Bacteria; phylum Bacteroidota; class Bacteroidia; order Bacteroidales; family UBA932; genus Cryptobacteroides. The sequence continues at coordinate 269 of CAVCSJ010000017.1, read as the reverse complement.
TCGTTGAAGACCTTGCGTACTGCTGCGGTCATTGCGAGACGGCTGTCGGAGTCGATGTTGATCTTGCAGACAGCGCTCTTCGAAGCCTCGCGGAGCTGCTCCTCAGGGATACCTACTGCATCCGGGAGCTTGCCGCCGTTGGCGTTGATGATGTCTACATACTCCTGTGGAACTGAAGAGGAGCCGTGGAGAACGATAGGGAATCCAGGGAGCTTCTTTTCAACCTCGTGGAGAACGTCGAATGCGAGTGGAGGTGGAACGAGACGGCC
>CAVCSJ010000016.1:17975-21671 GCA_963604895.1 bacterium | reverse complement strand
AGGCGCGTTTGCGCTTGTCGCTGTTAGGCTCGTGCTTGTCGATGCAGTCCACGGAGAGGCCGTGGAACATATACAGAGGGCCCATCCACTCCGAGTCTCGCTTGGAGAGGTAGTCGTTCACCGTCACGACGTGCACGCCTTTGCCCGCGAGAGCGTTCAGGAAGACAGGGAGCGTCGCCACGAGAGTCTTTCCTTCGCCCGTCGCCATCTCGGCGATCTTGCCCTGATGCAGAATGATACCTCCGATGAGCTGAACGTTGTAATGCACCATATCCCAGGTGATTTCGTTGCCGCCGGCCTTCCAGTGATTGTGATAGATCGCCTGATCGCCGTCGATCTCCACGAAGTCGTGGTTAATGCTCAGGTCGCGGTCGAACTGCGTCGCAGTCACTCTAACCGACTCGTTCTCGGCAAAGCGGCGTGCCGTCGACTTCATAATCGAGAATGCTTTCGGCAGGACTTCGTCCAATGCCTTCTCGATGGCTTCGTCTTCTTCTTTCACGAGTTTGTCCGACTCTGTGGCCAGTTTTTCCTTCTCGGAAACAGGAATGTCGCCCTCGAGGTCCTCCTTAATCTTAGCGATGCGCTCCTCGAACGGAGCCTCGGTTTCACGGAGATACTCCCGGAGCTGGGTGGAAGCGGCGCGGAGCTCATCATTCGAGAGCTTGTCAATTACCTCATACTCAGCAAGTACCTTGGCGAGGAGGGGCTTGACGGCCTTCATATCGCGCTCCGCCTTGGAGCCGAATATCTTACCTATTACGTCTGCTAATGCCATAATTTTTCTTTCTTAATTTTTGCGTAAACCGCGCAATCGGACAAAGATAACAAATTTCTTCAGTTTATACAAAGATGTTGCCTGTACGAATGTCTGACATTTTGGCAGAAAAAGGGCTGCGCCGGGGAAAGACTTGGAGTTCCCCGAATATTTGTCTACTTTTGTTAATGGATTTTGTTCCGGATAAATTTGAATGATGAATTGCGATATCGTAAATAGCGGCGACGGCTCCGAAGCCACAGTTCCTCAGGTGAGCGTGGTGATAGTCTGCATGAACAGGCTGGACAACCTCTACCCCTGCCTTGATAGCCTTCGGGAGCACACCTGCGTTTCCTTCGAGGTGCTGGTTGTGGCTTATCTGTTCACTGAAGAGAATCTCCGGAAGGTCCGTTCGGATTTTCCCTGGGTGAAATTTATCGAGAGTCGGGAACTCAGGGGATTTTCCGAGAACAACAATCTGGCTCTCAAAGAAGTGAGAGGCAGATATTGCTTTATCCTCAACGATGACACTGAAATCCACGGCGACACGGTCGGGAAACTCGTGGCGGACTTTGAAAAATTGCCCGAAGGCACGGCAATCGTCAGCCCGAGGCTTGACAACGCAGACGGCACTCTCCAGCTCTGCGGACGCCCGCCCTATCCTTCGCGCTACTATGCCCTCCAGCAGTGGCATCTTCACCGCGAACCCATCGACAATAGAACGGGCCTGAAACCTGTTTTCGATGAGGTCTACCCCACCTCTAACATTTCCGGAGCGGCATTCCTGATCCGGACTGACATATTCCGGGAACTCGGATGGTTCGACGATACTTACTATTTCACTCCTGAAGACATCGCACTTTCTACGCTTGCGCGGAAAAAGGGCTACAGCGTCTGGGTGGATGCCGGAGTTTCCGTGGTCCACAAGTGGCGTACGACAGCGAGCAGACTCTCCCCTGCCGTAAGACCGGCGGCGGTGAGAGGATCGCTCATATTCTTCAGCGAGGGTTCCGGGATCAGATATTTCCTTCTCGCGCTATTCGTTTGGAGCGCCGAAATGAGCAAGAGAATCAAGGCCTATTTCAGATTCCGTCTGGCTCCGAGCGAAACTAACCGAGTGAAGCTGATGACCTTCCGAAACATAAGCAGGAATATATTCACCCGCCGCACCCCGAAGGAAATTTTCGTCAAATACTACAACGAGATAACCCGATAAACAAACCTAGAGGAACAGCCAGGCAACTACTTTTCGGAAATTCACGCTAATTCTTGCCATTGCCGAGATGTAATTTAGCGTTGACAAAACTTCTTTCACCGCTGCTCAGAGCAAAGAAATAGGAACTGAGAAGGATTGCTGCAGTACCTACTGTGAGAACGGCGAGAAAACGCCACACTCCAGCGTCCATCAGCTTCCAGACCGGGAAGGTCACCACGAGAGTGATCACTGTCACCGGGAGCACTTTAAGAAGGACCTCCCTTACGAACATATTCAGAGGGAAACCTATCTGGCTGTGGACGACGCAAAGTTTCACGATATCGACTGCGAGGTATACCACGATGAATACAAGATAGCAGGAATATGCCGGAGCGCCCAGGGAGAAAAGGACCCACGTCAGTGGGAAAATCAACACCATCACCGACGAAACGGCGAGGTAGAACATCCGGATTTTTCCGCTTGCCTGAATAAGAGTGGAAAAAGGATACATCATTACATCAAGACACATTCCGGCTATGGCAAGTCGGGTAAAAAGAGCAGTCCCTTCTGGGACTATGTCACTAAGCCAGAGTCTCAGGATTATATCAGCCTCGAAAAGGAATGGAACGCCTAGCAGGAAAATTATCAGGTATGCATACTTGACCCCTTTACAGGCAATCGTGAAAGCATAATGGTTATCGTTTCTGGCAAACGACTTGGTAATCTGAGGTCCCATAGCCGTAAGAACATTATTCACAAACTGTTTGACAGTAGTCTCAACATTTAATGCTATACCTCTCATCGTGTTGAACACGACACCGAAAAAATAGTTCACTAGGAGTGTAACTCCCTGGGTATTCACAAGATATATCGCACTAGCGAGTCCATTCCAACCCGCGAATCCGAACATTGAGCGGAACAGAGTGCGGTCGAAGCCTGGACGGAGACTGCTCTCATTGAAAAAGTGGAGACTGTACGCGATGTAAAGGGATTTTGCGATAAAGACCACAGCACACATCAGAGCTCCGTATGTAATGAGCTTGTCGAAAGGGGAAATGCTCAGAAGCAATGCCACGGCAAGTTTCATAACACCCTCTACTACACCGATTACGGCAAAAGCCCCCATCTTTTCGTGAGCGACAATGGTGGCACTAAACGGCACATTGATAATGTTTATGATAAAGCTGGCAAGGCTGAACTGGAAGAGAATCAGAGCCGCACCGGTTCTTCCTTCGGGAAGTTGCATCACATTGCCAATATACCACAGTCCCAGTGGTTCGGCAATAAGGATAACCCCCAAAGAGACCATCAGCATTATGCTGAGTGCAGTAGAAAAGACCTTTTTGAGTTTATCGCTGTTTTCCTTACCTATTTCAACAGTAAGGAAGCGGCTGATGGCGATGGTGAGAGAGTTGGCGATAATGGACATCATCGAAACGAACCCGCCCACGCTCTCATAAATACCCTTATTCTCTATTCCCAGCGAATTCAGAACCACTCTGGCAGTGAACAGCCCGATGAACAGTAGCACAAACATACGGAAATACAAAGCAAGGGAGTTCCTTGCAATCCGTATGCTGTTTTCCGAAATCTGTCTGCTGTCGCCCATCACATTGAGGTAAAATCAGTAAATTATACAAAGGTAGTTTATTTCCTCAAGTTTCGGATTGTGGAACAGGAGGATTTTTGGGCGGATGAAATAATATTCACTACATTTGCATGCTACTCTGAGATATCCGAACTT
>CAVCSJ010000016.1:0-17688 GCA_963604895.1 bacterium | reverse complement strand
AGAACAGAGACCTGCTGCTGAGCTACGTGGGCTATATTCTGGACTGCTTCAAGCCTGACATCGTGCACACGAATGTGGGGCCGCTGGACTTCGCGGCAGAGGTCTGCCGTCTGAGGGGAATCCCGCACGTATGGCATCTGCGTGAGTATCAAAACATTGATTCCAAAAAGAAAATCTATCCTTTTAAATTTTACCCTTCACCGGAGAAATTTATGGAACTGATTCACGGAGATTGGAATCATTGCATAGCCATCAGCGCAGGAATCTTCAGCCATTTCAATCTCCGCCTCCGCGACAGAGTCATTTACGATGGAGTCTTTGACGAGGGCGATATAATCTCTGACGACCAGAAGCTTATAAAGCCTGCCGAAAAGATAGAAGTAAATGCAGAAGAGAAATACTTTCTCTATGCTGCTCAGATAGAAAAGAACAAAGGGTTCGACATATTGGCCAGAGCTTTCAAAAAGTTCATTGCCGAGAACGAAGGGTGGAAATTGGTTGTCGCCGGGCAGCCACGTAAATTCTACGCTTTCAGATGGAAACTCTTCTGTCGCTTGAATTTGCCTAAAGGAAGCGTAAAGTTCCTCGGACATTGCAACCGGGTAGCGGAACTAATGCGGGGAGCCGCTGCGACGGTAGTAACTAGCCGCTACGAAGGTTTCGGCCTGACTACGGCGGAGGCTATGCTACAGGGGTGCACGGTAATCGGCCGCGACACGACAGGTATAAAGGAGCAATTCGACAACGGTCTGATGCAGACGGGACGAGAAATCGGAATCCGTTTCGGCACGGACACGACTCTGAAGAACTCGAAGCTGGCCGAGGAGCTCGCGGAGAAACTCAGCAAAGTCGCCAAAGGTTTGGGGAGCAAGGAATTGGACGCGATGCACGCGGCCGCGAGAAAAGTTGTCGTGGATAATTACGGTGCCCGGCGCTGCGCGCGGCAGGTTGAGGAGTACTATAAGGAAATTCTGGCTGGGAAATGAGTCGGTTGCTGGTTATCATAGTGACTTATAATGCGATGCGTTGGATAGAGCGATGCTTTGCCTCGCTCTCCGCTTCGACTGAGCCGTGCGATGTTCTCGTCGTGGACAATGGTTCCACGGACGGGACTCTCGCCTGGCTGGAGGAGCATCGTGCTGATAACCTGACAGTTAAACAGTGCAAATCGAACTGCGGCTTCGGGGCCGGAAACAATATTGGACTGCGTTTGGCGCTTTCGCACGGATATGAATATGTCTACCTGCTGAATCAGGACGCCTGGGTTGCGGAGGATTGTTTCGAGCAGCTGATTTCAGTTTCGCGGAAGTGTCCGGAGTACGGGATTCTGAGTCCGTTACAGCTGCAACCTGACTGGGAAACGCAGGACAGGCTTTTCGCAAAACATTGCGGAAAAAGGATAGCTTCCGCGCCTGATTCTGAGGTGGTTTCTGTAAGGTTCGTGATGGCGGCACATTGGCTGATTACCCGGGAATGTCTGGAGGCTGTGGGCGGATTTTCGCCGACTTTCACGCAATACGGCGAGGATGACAATTTCATAGACCGGGCAAGCTATTGGGGCTTTAGGACTGGCGTGGTTCCGGCGGCGAAGGCAGTGCACGACCGCGCTCAGAGAGTGAGCAGCAGGGCGACGCAGATGCGGCTTAAGTATCTCGGCTGCGTTGCTAGGCTCAGCGACCCGGAACGGCGCTATCCCCGACTTCGCTTAGTTACTGAATGTCTGCGCATTATCGGAATGTCGCTGCGACGCCTCTCCTGGACGATGCTTTGTTATCTTCCGAGGCTCGCGGCATTTATGCCAACGATCCTTCAGAATCGGCAGGCTTCAACTCAACGGGGAGCATTTCTCAATTGATTGATGTATAAACCCATTCACATTCCGATTATTTCATATAAAATCCATCTGCTTTCTTCGTCACAAATTTGCGGCTGATATAGGGTATCAATAATCGAATCGGGCGCCAAACTCCCCGTCCGTGTCGTTATTGTCATAAATCCGGATGTGAGAGAAGCCCAGGGCAAGGTAATGCTCCACAAACTCCCGTATGTAGCCGTTCTCGTTTTTCCCGGTGCAACAGAGAAGTACTCTGCCGCCGGAGAATTTTTCGTACATATTTTTCATCATAATAGAAATTAGGCAATCTCGGACGGGAGTGATACACTCTAACTTTGCGTTATAAATGTAAGAAAAATCCTCTTCTCCAACCTATTAATTAAAATGGGCGGTTTGGTGAGTCATTTTTGTGGCTACGGAGAAGATATAGTCAACTTTTCTGGTTGTTTTTCGCGGGCACCTCGACAGGCTCGGCGACCGTGGAAGGTCAATTGTGGTTTCGACAAGATCAACCACCGTAGTCGGCACTCAAGGTATTCGTAGAGTTTGCCGGGGTATTTGTTTAGGGTGTGGAAGGCTTGGGGGGTTAGGGTTTGTGGGGAGGCGGGGATGAAGCCTTGGTTGGTTATAAAATAGGCGGCTGAGTGCATTACGGCGTCATCTATTTTATAATTCGGTCTTTTCTGAAAATGGATGTACAGATATTCTTCTTGGTGGATATTGTCGTCTTTCAGGTAGATATGATATATTTTGCCATTTTCCCAGTAGAAGGTCTGATGGGGATAGTTGATGGTTTGGGGATTTAAGATAGAGGCTTCTATCATTCTGTAGCGGTGGAATCTGGCGGAGATGTCTGCAAATATCCGTTTCGAAAACAGTTTGTAGCCTTGGTTTTTCATCACGAAGTAGATGCCACCTTCATCGAACATTTTGTTTTCTTCTGATGTGTAGACTGCACGGTAGTCCGCCAGTTTAAATGCGTTGTTTACTCTGTCGCAATTTCTGAACAATGACAGATGCCCCCAGGCTCCGAATTTGTCGTAGCTGTAGAGGTCATATTCATCGAAAAATTTCTGAAGGTCTCCGAAAATCATATCTACATCTGAATGTCCCCAGTAATCATACGGCGCAAGTAAATCACTGAAAATCAGTCCGTAAAGAGGTCTGTAATCGCAGCATTTGTAGGGCCTGGAGAGGGCGGCTTCAAAGCCTAGCACCTTGGAGGCTCGGTCTTTCATCTGCTGAAGTGTCATTTTTATGAAGGTGACGTTGGACGGGAGGTCGTTCAGTTTCTGGTCGGTCAGTATGAGGAAGTCTATAGTCGGGTTATGCTCACAGGAGCGTAGCCATAGGGGTAGGTAGTTCGGCAGGGGGCCGAAGTAGGCTATTAGTACTGCGATTTTGTTTGGCATTTTAATTACTACTACTGATGCGACAAAATATGAACCAAGGCAAATATGTATTCGCCCACATTAGTGGTCAAATAAATGTGGCTACTGGTGATAACATTTATGGATTTTAAGGCTTACTTAAAGGCAAAGATATGATTATTTTCTCATATTTACTACACCTCAGAGGTGCTGAAGAACGCGCGGCAGGTCGAGGAGTACTATAAGGAAATTCTGGCTTGGAAATAAATAAAAAAGAGGATGGCCACTTATGGTCATCCTCTCCATATTCAGCAGGGACAGTTACTTGCTGACCCGCGTAAATTCTTCAACGTAGTTCAGATAGTTGGCCATCTGCACATCAGTTGTCACACCGATTCCCTTTGCGTAGAAAACGATATTCATCCTTTCGAACATATCTTCTGCCTTGATAGAACTTTGGCTTCCCGGATGTGTCACTATCCTGTCTACACCAAATCCGTCATCACGCTGTGGAGTGGAAAAGTAGAAGCCAATGCCGTGTGAACTCTGACCGACAACGGTAAAAACATTAAGGCCGGGATACCTCAATATCTGTTCGGCGTCGATACCGTACTCGGCGAGAGTCTCGAACTTGTGAAGGATAGGGTATGTACCCTTGACGACATCTTCAGGGACATCGACTTCAAATGCTATGTGAGTAGGGATGACATAATTCAGATCCTGTGACCATCCGCCTACGTGACCGTATTTGTCGGTAACGACAAGCTTGTTGGTGAATACTTCGTAATTCTTGTCTGAGCCCTGTTCAAAGAGGGTCTTCATCGGATCCTGGCTTACATCAGGAATCGCATAGAACATTTCGGTCAGACCGGCTGAATATACGCCGTCGAAATCGTTGTTCTTCTGCGTGCATGCGATCTCTACGGATTCCTTCTCGAGATGAATTTCTACTTTACTGATGTATTTTTTATAATCGTACTGGATTACGGAACCTGTGGAAGCATCCTTATAGGTACGTGCAAGAAGGTACCACTTGGCTGCGTTTACTACGTCGGAAGACATCGCGAGAGAACCGTTGTCAAGTGTTGTGAAAGAGCCTGCGTGAAGGCTGAGTGACTGAGGAGACCAGGCGAAGATGGCATCGCTCGGCTGAGGAATCTGGGTAATGACGAATGTCTCGGATGAAACATATGCGGTCTCGCCATTCTCATCTTCGCACTTGTATACGAGAGCCAGGTCTGAGCAGTCGATGATGTTCTTCCCGCTCTGAGCCTTTACCAGGACAAGGTACTGACCTTCAAGGGATTCATTGTTCAGAGTATCGGCGACCACACCGGCGATTGAGTAATTTTCAGTATTCTGGACATATGGAACGCCCTTTGTCGCGTCATCAGCCTTGGTCGCCGTGTCCTCTCCAAGATATTTTTTCTCTGCGTCGCTATACTGTGCTTCGTAAACGTGGGAAGAGATGCAGTCCAGGGTAAGGTTTTCAGCGGTAAACTGAGCTGTGGAAGGGTTGACACGAAGACGGATAACTACTGTATCACCTGCTACAACCTGCTCGGGAATGGAAAGAAGAACGATTCCGCCAGGGTTGATGACCTCTTCGGTCGGCTCTTCCGGCTGTACCGGTTCCTCAGGATCCGTGTTCTTTTCGTTGCAGGAGACCAGAACTGCGGCTGCAATCGCAAAAAGACTGATAATTTTTTTCATAATTTTTAACTGATGTTATTCTATACACATTCTATTTTCCGCATACGTCGGACAGGGGACTTCCAATCCGGAATTTACGGTCGCAAAGTTAGACTTAATTTAGCGGGTATCAAAACTTTAATCGTTTTTCGCAGGCGCTGATTTCGAGAAATTTACCAGCAGGACTCCGCCGAGAACTGCGAGAGTAGCCAGAATTTTCGGCCAGGTCAGAGTATCCATTCCGATGATGATGCTTATCGAGATGGCGATGAGCGGCTGGAGGTAGGAATACATACTGACGAGGGTCGGACGTATGTATTTCTGTCCCACAGGAATAAGGAAATAGGATATGAATGTCGCGCAGATGATGAGGTAGCCGAGCTCGAAGATGAAACTGCCGCTGACCTGAGAGAAGTCGAAGGCGAGGATTTCAGCCGCCGAGAACGGCAGGGACATCAGGAAGGCGAAAAGGAATATCCATTTCATAAAAGTAACTACGGAATAGCGCGAGATCACAGGGCGGAAGATGCCGAGGTAGAGGGCGAAACCGAGTCCGTTCAGGATGGCGAGAACATACCCCCAGATGGAAGATGTCTCAGGGCCCGAGGATGATGTTTTGCTGGTAAGTATCAGAAAGACAATGCCTATGAAACTGAGCATCACTCCGGAGACTTTCTTGCCTGTGATAGGTTCCCTGAGTGCTATCGCCGCGATAATCATAGTGAAGATAGGAGTTACGGAACTTACTACGGACCAGCCCATCGGGGTGATGATCGGGCTTGCGGTAAGAAAGGTCATCTGAGTGATGAAGAAGCCGAGCAGGGAGGCCAGAAGTATCTTGGGATAGTCCTTGCGGGCGATTTTTTCTGCCGGACGGAAGAATGAGATAATCCAGAAAAGCAGGCCGGCGCCCAGGGAGCGGAGACAGAAGATGGCTACAGGCGAGAGGAGGTGACCCGAAGTCAGGTCCTTGGTGGTGATGATATTGACACCGAAGATGGCGTATGCCACAAAACAGGCCAGATGCCCGATCAATACTTTTCTATCCTTCATAACATTCTAACCGGAATTCCTTCTTAAAAAGGCCGGCAAATATAAGAAGAAGTCTTTAAACATTAGTAACTTTGCGGCCCGAAAAACGACACTTTATTATGCAATGGTTGTGGACAATACTTCTGCTGATAGGCTCTAACATCTGTATGACGATAGCCTGGTACGGCCATCTGAAGCTGCAGGAAATGCACATTTCTGATTCCTGGCCTCTTATCGCGGTGATTCTCTTCTCCTGGGGCATCGCATTCTTCGAATATTGTCTGCAGGTGCCTGCGAACCGCATCGGATCGAACATTAACGGCGGTCCCTTCTCTCTGATGCAGCTCAAAGTCATTCAGGAGGTTGTCTCTCTGACAGTCTTCACCGTCCTGGTGATGGTATTCTTCAAGGGCGAGGCCCTTCACTGGAATCACATCGCCGCTTTCATCTGCCTCATAATGGCAGTCTTCTTCGTCTTTCTGAAATAATTTCCGGCAACATTGGACGCAAAGCGGCCGCTCTGTCATTTCGACAAGCTCAATGACCGCACGCTAGAACTGGAAATAAATGAACGTCTGCAGGTCGGAGGTGACGAACTGGCAGATGACGAAGACCGCGAAGGCGCAGGCGAGCACCATCAGCGGCAGCGGCATACTCGCGAACCAGATGCGATAGCGGCGTTTGAAACGCTCAGGCAGCCAATGTATCAGCATTCCCGCGGCGAACACCAGCAGAATCCCGAGGTGCTGCTGCACCATCTGCGGAATGAGCGACAGGTCCCACTCCCCTCCTATGCGCTCCACCATATTCTTCGCCGTATTCCACGCCTGCTCATTCGCCTCAGCCGGATTCAGATTCGAGCCGCTGCGGAAGAAAAGACGCGTGAAAGTGATGAATATGAAGGTCATAAGCACCGCCCAGGAAGTCTCGAGCCAGGAGAACGCAGCCTTGAAATGACAGAGATGATACAGCATCCGGACGAGAGCCCCGACGAAAATAATCAGCGTCCAGACGAAGAACATATTGAACACCGAAGCCCCGTAACAAGTCTTCAAACCATAGAATATCAAGCAGATAAGCCCGATGATCAGAGTCCTGAAATACACGTTGCAGCTCTTCCAGAAGCGGTAGATCAGCATTCCCAGACCGTTCAGGCCGCCCCAGATCATAAAGTTCCAGCTGGCCCCGTGCCACAGACCTCCGAGCAGCATCGTGTCCATACGGTTGATGTCCGCGATAAGCTCCTTGCGATACCTCTTGCAGAAAGCGATGAGCAGCGCCAGCACGAGCGCGACCACGCACACCACGCCGAACACCCACCAGTTCTTGGCGAGCGCCGAAGCGAGGAACGCGATGCCCAGGATGATGGCATACGAGCCGAAAGTGCCGTTGCGGTTGCCTCCGAGCGGGATGTAGAGGTAGTCCTGCAGCCACTTGGAGAGCGAAATATGCCAGCGTTTCCAGAACTCGCTAGGGTTGCGTGCCTTGTACGGAGAGTTGAAATTCTTCGGCAGATAGAAGCCCATCAGCATAGCGACGCCCGTGGCGATATCAGTGTAGCCGGAGAAGTCCGCATAGACCTGCAGGGAGTAGCAGAACAACGCCGTAAGATTCTCAAAGCCAGTGTAAAGCAGCGGATTCTCGAAAACGCGGTCGCAGAAATTCACAGCGAGGTAGTCGCTGAGTATCAATTTCTTAGCAAGACCGTTCAGAATCCAGAACACCGCGATGCCGAACTGCCTGCGTCCCAGAAAGAACGGCTGGTGCAGCTGCGGCATAAACTCCTTCGCGCGCACGATAGGTCCCGCGACCAGCTGAGGGAAAAAACTCAGGTAGAAGCCGAAATCCAGGAAGTTGCGAATCGGCGGAATCGTGCGTCGCGAGACGTCGACCACGTAGCTGACCGCCTGGAACGTGAAGAACGAGATGCCTACCGGCAGGAAGATCGAGTCCACGCTGAAGGTCGGCGAGCCGACCAATGTGTTCCCTACCGCCGCGAACCAGTCGCGGACAATGAATTCCGTCCCGAACAGGTTGTTCACGACATCCGTTATGAAGTACGCATACTTATAGTAACACAGCAGCGACAGGTCGACTATAACACTCAGTATTACAATGAGTTTCCTTCCCGTTTTCCCTTCTGTCTCGGACAGGACCCAGCCCATCGCATAATTGAATACTATGACGAAGCCGAAGAGTATCAGGAATAGGCCGCTGGTCTTATAATAGAAAAAGAGACTGACGAAGAAAAGAAAGGCGTTGCGAAGCAGAACCTTATTGCGGAAAACGCAGAGGAAAGCCAGGACTATCGCAAAGAAAGCCCAGAAGTAAAACTGCGTAAACAGCAGAGGATGAGCCTGATCAAAGGAGAACAGGTTCTTTATGAAATCCACGGCTACGTCTTTGAATCCCATCACTTGCCTAACTTCATCAAATGTTCCACATATCTATCCATCAGTGCATTATAGAGCAGATCCCCCAGCACTTCGTAACCCGCTTCCGTAAAATGAATCTTGTCCCTCTGGGCAAGCCCGGCAGCCTCCCATTTCCGCATCGATCCGAGACCTCCCATAATTTCGAACTGATCCCAGACTCCGGTTCCCAAGTCCTTTCCCAGACGCAGAAAAGCCCTTTCAGCCACGGCTCCGTTAGGGTTTGTGACATAGCCCTTCTTTCGGATGCGGCGGCAGGAATCATTGTTTGTCAAAAATAATATCGCACAGTCGGGAGCCACGGAATGTATCCTGTCTATAAGACGTTTATATTTAACAACAAATTCATCTTCAGAGAAGTTCGGGCCGGATGCGTCGTTAATTCCGATACCGAAGACTATTAGGTCCGGATGCAGAAGAGCAAGGTCCCGCTCCAGGTCCGCGCATTTCGCATAAGAGCCTAAGGATGCACCGTTTACGCCTATCCCGGATACTGTGATTCCCGGACGGGAACTGATAAGCTGGAGTCCCGTGAGAGTAAACTCCCCTTCCCCACGCGTGATGACTTTCACAGAATCTGAAAAGGCAGGAAGAGCGAAAAGCCACGAAGAGTCATTGGACGCTTTGCGGCCGCTTAAAGTATCAGTCGCGACGAGCACCAATGGTTCGCGCGAGGCGCTGCTGTAGCCGAGCACTCGGACGGAATCGAAGCTGAATTTCGGATCGCTCAGCCACGGGCCACGCGCGATGGCGGTCACCTGGACGGAGGCTTTGTCCTCGCTGGTAGTGAGTGCCATCCCGGTGAGTCCCAAGCGTTTATCCGGAGTCCGGGCGGTATTTTTAGTCGCCTTCCAGAAGCCGCTGTAGTTCGTCGTGAAACTGGAAGGATTGTTCGTATGAGCGGCGGAGAACGGGAAAAGCAGACCGCGGCCGCCGTCAAGAGCGAGACGGAGCGAAAGCAGATTGTCGCGCAGACGCCTGGTGAAGGTGCCCGCCTGCACGTGCGAACCGCCTATATGAATGATATTCAGATGACTGACTCCGAGAAACAGAACCGAATCCATCTTGGCGTAGAGTCTCTCGAAGGAAGATGAATCGCCCGGGAACTGGATGCAATTCTCCTGCAGATTGGCAAAATCGAGCTCAGGAACGCTCTTGTGAAGCGTCTGGGCAGGGACTGTCAGCAGCGGCAGAACGAGCAATGACAATATCAGAACGAGTTTCTTCATAATACTTCAATGCTTGAGGGTTCCGGCTGAGCCGTCTGCACGCTGTCCCGCAGCAACAGACTGTCCGTCACCGCCTTAGGAGGATATAGACTGTCACGCAGATGATTCATATATCTTGCGACCTTCTCGTCGGAAAGTTCCTGGCGGAGGCGGTAGAAATCGTGGTAGAGCAGGAAGGACTTGGAAAGAGCGTTTCCGATTTCGACTGCTCCGAGATGCGTGAAATGGATGTGGTCCGGCCCGCCGAGGGCAGGGCTGTGCGCCGCCCATTTCTTCATAGAGCCGGCTCCGCCCATAACAGAGAAGGTGTCCCAATACGCCACGCCGTTCTTCAAGCAATTGACTTTCAGCGAGTCATTGAGGTCGGAGAGCAGCGGCCAGGTTACAAGCTCGCCGTCCACGCTCTTGCACATATCGGCCGGTCCTATAAACATCAATTGGGCGCCCGGGGCGACCGCCTTGAAATAGTCGAACTGGGACACGATCTTGCTGACGTAGCTCGAAATGCCTTTGCGGGAGCTGAGTCCGGGCATTGCGTTGCCGCCGAACTGCAAGATTATCAGACGGGTATCGGTCTTGGCGAAGCTCTCGCGCATCACGGCCCGGTTAATCGACGAGAAGATGTAGCCGGCGCAGCCGCGAAGCGGAACGTTGTCCACGGTGATGCCGCCGCGGCGGTCGTCGAGCGCGATTCCGTAGACTTCCGCGTCACCTTCGAAGCTGATGCTGCCCCGCTCGACGTCACGCGGCAGGTCCCAACTCAGCAGCGATACTCCGTCTTTCGAGGAGTCAATCTGAGCGCGGAGAGGCGGGAGGGTGTCGCATTTGAGAGTCGCGGCGAAGCCGGCGGAATTCTGTCCGAGAAGCACGGAAATCTTTGATACTGACTTGACCCGCTCCTGGCTGTAGCGGTTTTTCGTGCGCGTGAAGCTGAAGGTTCCGCTGGCGGAAACCTGCGTGAACTGCGTCAGCGGACCGTAACGCTTGTGCTCCGCCTTGCGGGTCAGCGAGTCGCCGACCATCGCGTAGCGGGTGAGACTTCCGGAGGCGCTCTGTGCGAGCGAAACCGTCGGAATCCGCTGGATCATAGGCACCATTCCGGGGCCGGAGCCGCCGAAACGTTGCTGGAGATTCTCGCGCAGTACAGCCGAAATGCGATCCATTTCCAGCTGAGAATCACCGTAATGCAGAATTCTCAGCATTCTTCCGGAGTCCGCCGCGTGAGTTGCTTCCTCGAAAAGCGAGTCGAAGAAGGTATAGTCATCGTTCGGCAGCGAAATGCGGTTCGGGTTGCCGTTGATATAATCGAAATAGTAGCGCAGGGTGTCGCGCGAGCCTTCCGGCATCTCGTAACTCTTCTGCACGGCGAGCAGCACGGAGTCAACATTCACCTCCTTTGTAGTATCCTGGAGATCAGCTAGATACGATTCGTACGACGGATAGCGGAGCTTCAGTCCTCCGACTTCCAATCCCTTCGACGGGAAGAAGTACCAGAGTGCGAAAAGCAGTGCGAACACGCAGAGTATAAAGGCTAGAATCTTGCTTCGGCTCATAGTTTAGTTCTTGTAAATCACGAGTTTACGTCCCTCGCGGATAAAGTCGCCCGAGAGTCCGTTCCAGCGTTTCAGATCAGACAGTTTCACCCTGTACCGGGCGGCTATTCCGCCCAATGTGTCGCCGCTTCGGATTGTGTAGGTAATCTTGTCGACGTTCGCGGCCTGCACCTTGCGAAGCGAGTCGAGCCGCGCCTTGCGCGCATTGGCCTCGGCCTGCAGCAGAGCTTCCCGCTCGGAGCGTCGCGACTCGGCGAGAGCCTCAAGCCCATCGAACGCGTTGTGCGCAGGTCCCAGCTCGAATCTGCTCTGCGCGTCGCGCAAGCTTTTGATTATCACGGCTTCAGCCAATCCTGTACTGTCCCTAAGGCTCGCCGCCGCGGTAGGACTCTCGGCGTATGCCACGACGGCTCTGTCCCAGTCCCCGAACTGATCGTAAAGTTCCTGGAGGCGGTCCAGGGCGATGGTTGTGGAGATCCGGATGTCTGTGCGGATGTCAACCGGAGCTTCGGTCACGATAGAATCGGACGGCGATTCAGACGCAGCTTCCGGATTTTCGACTGATTTATTTTCAGCCATAATTTCAGGATGAAGCCCCGCCCAACGGAGGGCGTCCAGGGTCGGAATGGCCCAGATGCCAGCCCTGTCTCGGTCCGAAGCCCGGTCCGCAAGAGCATAAGGAAGGTAGATTATCTTTTCAGGCATCTCCCTCATCGCAAGCTCAATCCTCAGGGAATCAACATATTCCGGAGTTATACAACAAACTGTGGCCCCGCTCCCCACGAGCGCAGCCACAGCTAAAACTATGCTTTTCCAAATCTTGGGCATCAATTTCGTCCGGAATCAATCCCACAAATATACTCATTAATTCCGATTCCGGGAAATCCATCCCCAGCAATCCCTGATCGTAGGCAACGGAGGCAAGGAGATTCTTCGACCTTATCATAAGAAAAAAGTAGCCGCGAAGGCTACTTTTTTTCTTTCTTCCCGGGCTCTGTCACCCAGTCCGGATAGTTGATATAATTCAGCCTCTTGGAGATGGTCTCAGCCCGCTGCTGGACGTAAGCAGATGGATGTGAAGCACTTCTGGCTCGGGGTTTGGGCAGGACCACGGCCAGGCGGCAGGCTTCAAGGCGGGTGAGCTGCGAGGCGTGCTTGCCGAAATGGTATTGCGCCGCGGCCTCGGCCCCGTAGACTCCCTTGCCGAACTCCGCCACGTTCAGATAGACTTCCATAATGCGTTCCTTGCCCCAGATAACTTCGATGAGAACGGTAAAATAGGCCTCGAAGGCCTTTCTGACCATAGTTCTGCTCGGCGGGAGGAACACATTCTTTGCGGTCTGCTGGGAGATGGTGCTGCCTCCGCGGACGACTTTGCCCTTTTCCTTATTGGCCTTATAGGCCTCTTTAATCGCATTTATGCTGAAACCGTGATGCTTGAAGAAGAGATTGTCCTCGGTGGTCACGACCGCCTTTTTCAGGTACGGGGAGATGTCGTCCAGGTCGCACCATTCGCAGCGGATCCTGAAGTTCTTGTCCTCGCGGAATTCGTGCTTCTGATGGTACATCAGAGGTGTGCGGGTTACAGGCAACCACTTGAGTACAAGCACCCAGAGCACAGAAATAGCTACAAAGACCCCGACCGCAGCCGCGATCAGGGTCATTATCCTGCCTGAAAAACTCTTTTTACGGGACCTTTTCAATCTTACTCGAGATTACCGCCGTTGTCTCCGTCGTAAGCGACACTGAAACTTTTCTCTCCGAGGACAGTATCCTTGGCATCAGCATATCTGGAAACGACCAGCTTATGGCTGATTTTGAATTCAGCGTTGAGACCTGAAGGAATATTCTTTACGATCGCGTCGCACTCTTTCTGAAGGTCATCCAGAGCGCTTGCGGCAGTATTGTACAGAGCTTTTGCATTCTTGTCAGCCTTGGAGTACTTGCCGTTGTGGATAGTCTCTATCCAATCTTCTCTGGTGTACTGGTTTGTGAAGGCCCTGACTTTATCATTGATCTGATTGTAAGCCTCCTTTGCAGCTGATGTCGATGAGCCGGCATAGCTTCCTCCGACATAGGCAAGTTTAAGTGAATAGATGACATCCACGCTGCTGGTCATACAACTTGTGAGGCAGACCATCGCTGCCAGAATCATAATGAACTTTTTCATTGTAATACAATTAACTATAATTTTCGGGCGGCAAAGGTATCCATAAAAAATCAAAACGGGAAAGGATTTCCGCAATTATTTCGAGGTTTTCAGATTCTCACCTCGAGATGTGCAGGTAAAACCTTTTTTGCACATCTCGATACTTAATGGATGAGCTTCTCGCGGGAGAGACATTCATTGCATCATCATTTGGCGATAAGATGGTGGGGTTGGCGCCACTCTCGATAAGTTTCGAAGGCGAGTTTGTGTTCGCCTTTTTCGGAGACGAGCCCCTTGCGGTTGAAGTCATCCTGAATGCCAGGAAGGAAGCGGCGTGGTGAGCGGAAGTCCTTGAGAATCCACGGAGTAACTCCGGCAAGCTCAGGAATGCGGTCGAGCATTTCGAGGTTCTTCACGAAGAGATAGTCCTGATATTCTTCGGTAAAACGCTCGGTCCTGTCGCCGTGCAGCCCGTACTTGGCTCCGCCGCCCATCTCAGTGATGAACACCGGCTTCTTAACCGGGAAGTTCCAGCTCATCCGGTCACATTTGTCAGAATCGCCGTCATACCAGCCCACATATTGGTTGAAACTGATAATGTCCACATAATCAATCAGCTGATCTTGCACCGTCAGGGTATTTTCGTCCAGATAATCCTTCTCCATAGCGGCGCTGACGAGCCTGGAAGGATCCATCTCGCGTGCTTTGTCAATGAGTGAACGCAGAAAATGCAGACGGTCATCTCCGCGCGGGGTCTCATTCGCCATCGACCAGATGATGACTCCCGCGCGGTTGCGGTCGCGGGTAATCATATCCCGGAGCTGATGCTCGGCATTAGCATAAGTGTCAGGATTGGTCCAGTCAATAGTCCAGTAAACCGGAATCTCATCCCAGACCATAAAGCCCATCTCCTCAGCAAGGCGGACCATATCTTCATTATGCGGATAGTGCGCCAGTCTCAGGAAGTTGCAGCCCAGGTCTTTAGCCCACTGCAGAAGCACCTTGTCATCCTCAGCTCCCGTGGCACGGCCAGACGGTTCGAAAGGCTCCTCCTCGTGGATGCATATGCCCTTGCAGAATACAGGTTCGCCGTTCAGAAGTATCTGTGTGCCACTGACTTCCAC
The DNA here is from genome assembly GCA_963604895.1 of bacterium. Taxonomy (GTDB): domain Bacteria; phylum Bacteroidota; class Bacteroidia; order Bacteroidales; family UBA932; genus Cryptobacteroides. The sequence continues at coordinate 3,273 of CAVCSJ010000016.1, read as the reverse complement.
AGTCCTGAATCCTATCCTGTCGCTCACTGAATCATCAGAAGTGGAGAGTGTCACGTCATATAGTTTCGGGGAGTGAGGAGACCAGCGGGAAGGCTCGGCGGCCACTTCGAAAACAGCGCGGCCCGAAACATCGGAAAGCGAGGAAACACTGACTCCAAGTTCAGGGATGGTCAGCGTGACTTCCTGACTCAGAACCGGTCCGTCTAGCTGAGCCCAGCCGCAGATTTTCGTCCCGTCCTCGGAAAGCCCTACAGAATATTCCCTGATGAAAGTCTCCGGAACATCCAGCAGATATACGCTGCGTGTGATGCCTCCGTAGTTCCACCAGTCAGAATTGATCGTGGGCACACCTGACAGCACACGCTTGTTGTCCACTTTGACTATCAATGAGTTGTCACCTTCGGTGAGCCTGTTCGTAACCTCGATGTCGAATGGCGTGAATCCGCCGATATGCTTCGCGGCAACGTGTCCGTTAAGTCCCACGATCGCCTCATAGTTGGCAGCCCCAAAATGAATGAACTGACGGCGGCCAGCCGCGGGTGCAGCAGTAAAAGTCTGTCGATACCAGACAGTTCCCTCATACATATAGAGTTCCTGACGCTGGGTGTTCCAGTCCCCGGGCACACGAAGCGTCGAAGCAAGGTCGAAATCATATTCGACCAGTTTCGTGCGGTCTTCGTGGAATTTTTTGTCGGCAAAGAAGGTCTGGTCATCGGGCATAGGATTGCGATGATAATCGTAATAGCCTGTCTCATACTGATCTACGAAGGCTTTCCAGTCTCCGTCAAGGCATTGCGCCTGCCTGCCGCAGATATTCTGAATCTGTGGCGCGAGGCCGAAAGAGCCGTCGTCACCAGTCGTCAGATCGACCGTCTGTGTCTGGCTCTGGCAGCCGGCCGCGAGCAAAATCGCTCCGAAAATAAGTCTAATAAGTTTCATAAGTTATTAATTATGAGGCCTTCGGCCAATCCCGAATTGGCCGGAACGGCCGTGTAAATTTTCTAATGAATGAGCTTCTCGCGGGAGAGCAGCGCGTTGTAGCGGTCGAGCACCTCGCCGCAGACGTCCTCCCAACTGCGCACGATGCTGCGCGAGGCCTGCACGCCGATACGGTGCACGCGCTCCGGCGATGCGATAAGCGTGCGGAGAAGCTGCGCGAACTTGTCCTCGTCATTGTCCGTCAGGAATCCGTTCTCGCCATCGGTGATGATGGTCGAAGCGGTCGCGCCGCGCATCATCACGGCTGGGGTGTTCAGCGCCGCGGCCTCGCGGACCACGAGCGGGGCGTTGTCGTAGAGCGACGGGAAGAGGAACAGATCGGCTGCTGCATAATACTTTACGATCTTCTCTCGCTCGGTGATGCTGCCGACAAAGGTCACCCACGGGTCGAGTCCCTTCTCGCTCACCAGCTTGCGCATATCCTCGGCGGCGTAGCCCGTACCCACGAAAAACATCCGGAAGCGGACGTCCTTGATTTTCGCGAGAGTGTCAATGATGAAACGGGTGTTCTTCTCCCAGATATGCTGGCCGACGAAGAGCATAACGAATTCATCCTGAGCTATTCCGAGTTCATTGCGCGCGTCGGCGAAGAACTCCTCCGGACGCTGCGCGACGAGGTCGCTGCCGTTGTCCACGACCTGTATGTCCCCTTTGAAACCGTACTCGCGAAGGACCTCTTTTACCGACTCCTGCGGCACCCAGACCTCGTCCGCGCGCTCGTAGAAGCTGACAATCTTCTTAACTATCTCGTCCACCGCGAGTTTCGAAGGGATGACTCTGGCGAAATCGTCGCGGTATTTCGAATGGAAGGTAGCGACCATCGGAATATGCTGGATATGAGCGATATGCTCGGCGCACCAGCCCGAAGCGAACGGACAATGCGCGTGTACGATCTTGAAATTTCTTTTCAGAATATTTGCCACAAAAAGCGGATCGATTTCAGCGAGGCCTGTCACGTAAGGTTTGCGGAACGGAACAGGAACCGACATATACTGAAGCACTTCGTAGTCTTCGTGATACTCGGCGCCATAATTCCTGGGAGTAACGACGCAGACGCCGCCGACCTTCTTCTGAAGCCAGTAGGCGTAATTCTGCATGCAGACCGACACTCCGTCCATAACCGGCGGAAAACAGTCGCAGAAAAGTCCGATGTTAGTCTGTATTGCCATAGTATCAGGGTTTTAGGATTTGCCTTTTATCTGAATTCTGAAACCTTCATCGAGCAGCGGCTGCACCAGGGCGCGCATCTGCTCCTCCGTGAAGCACTCAAGCCCCTCCTCCGGCGCCGGGCGGTCAATGGTATAGACCATTATTTCCCTTGGCCGCAGGTCTCTCACGATGTCCATCCAGCCGTTCAGGCACTCTGGCGCCGAAGAGTCGAAGTATTTGCATTTCAGGAACATAGTCTGCAGAATGAAGTTTCCGTCGAAGCGTCTGAGAGCTTCTATCACTCTCGCGAGACTGTATCCGGGAGCCGGATTGTCAATCTTCGCGATGAGTTCGTCAGTCGGCGCGTCGATCTTCAGAATCGGATTGTCGACCTTGCGCAGAGCCTGGAAAACCGCGTCCACGTGCACGCGGGTGGCGTTCGAAAGCACCGAGACCTTCGCCTGAGGGAAATATCTGTCGCGCAGCGCGAGCGTGTCTTCGATAATCCGAGGAAACTCCGGATTCAGCGTCGGTTCCCCGTCGCCGGAAAATGTGATGCTGTCTATCCGGCCGCCTTCGGCGTCCAATTCCGCCAGTTTCTTTTCCAATGCTTCCCGGACGTCTTCAGCGCTCGGCAAATGCTTGTCCTGCAGTCCGTCACGGTTCCATCCGCACTCGCAGTAAATACAGTCGAAAGTGCAGATTTTGCCGTTTACGGGCAGCAGGTTGATGCCCAGGGAACTGCCTAGTCTGCGGCTATGAATGGGTCCGAATACGGTTTCTTCGCGTAACATAAACTTCGGTTAAGGTTTCTGGGCAAAAATACGAAAATTGCGGATATTATAAGAAGCCGTTTCGAAATAATTACTTTCCGAACGGTCACACGGCAATTTCGGGAAGAAATTTGACGATATATTGGCTCCCAGGTTTGGAAATTCAGAAATTCTGCTTATTTTTGCAGTCCATTCGGGGTATTAGCTCAGTTGGTAGAGCGTTTGAATGGCATTCAAAAGGTCAGGAGTTCGATTCTCCTATGCTCCACAAAAAAAGACCAGTCTAACTGACTGGTCTTTTTTTGTGGGCAAATCCCTGTTATTTTGCGTCGATAGTGCGGAGCATCTCGGC
>CAVCSJ010000015.1:0-21729 GCA_963604895.1 bacterium | reverse complement strand
TCACGCAGGAGCAGATGGCTCTGCGCGTGGGCAAGAAGAGGGCTTCGATCACGAACTACCTCCGCCTTCTGAAACTTCCGGACAAGGTGCAGCACGACCTGAAGGTGGGACTGCTGAGCGTGGGCCACGCGAAGGTCATCCTCGGAGTGGAGGATTCTGCGATGCAGCAGAAACTCTGCGACCTGGTCATCAAGGAGGACCTTTCCGTGCGTCAGCTCGAGGACAGGCTCAAGACTCCGGCGAAGTCCGAAGAAAAGAAAGAATCCGCTGATACACAGAAACTTCCGGACGAGTATTACAAGATGCTCGAGCATATAGGAAAGTTCTTCGGAGACAGGATTTCACTCAAGCGCAGCACCTCGGGCAAGGGAAGTATGACCGTAAAGTTCAACTCCGACGAGGAGGTGCGCAAATTCATCGAGGCGATGGAAAAAGCCGGACTGTGATGAAATTTTTCAGATGCATAGCTGTCGTTCTGCTGCTTCTGGCGGCCGTCGAGGCCCCTGTGTGGGGGCAGTTCAAGTCCGAAGCCTTTTCGAACGGCTTCGGAGACTCGGAAGACGTGTCCCCTGAAGATTCAGTGGAGAGCCTCTTCTCCTTCAAGGAATTCTTCGCCGGAATGGGCCACAAGAAGGAACTGAAGGTCGGAACCCTCTTTGCCGGCTCCGTGATGATGATCGGCTCACAGCAGATCTACGAGCAGAAATACTGGAAGCTGCCTGTCGTCTACGGAGGACTGGCCGCCACCGTCGCCGGAGGCGTCCTGAACCGCACTGTCTGGGACAACAGAAAAGTGAGCAATTACTGCTTCGCGGCGGCGGGCCTCGTGTACTGGGGGACGCTGCTGGACGGTGTGGTAAACTATCCTACTGACAATCCGCACCATCCCGGAAAGGCTGCGCTCTATTCCGTGCTCTGTCCGGGACTCGGCCAGGCGTATAACGGCGAGTATTGGAAGATTCCGGTCTACTGGGGCTGCCTCATCGGTGCGGCCCACTATCTGAATCTGAACAATATGAACTACAAGAGATACAAGCGTATCTACATCGAGTCCTCAGATCCGGAATCAGGATACTCCGCAGGCATTTCATCAGACACAGCTCTCTATTACAGAGATATTTACAGACGATACAGGGACTATTCGATCCTCGCTCTCGCGGCCTTCTACCTCATCCAGGCGGTGGATGCGAACGTATTCGCATTTATGCAGGATTTCGAGGTGAACGATGACCTGAGCATGAAGATAAGCCCCACAGTAATAACACCGGACACGGCTTTTGCCCAGAACAGCGCGGCACCGTCCGCCGTGGGCTTCAGTCTTGGAATCAGATTCTGACGAAGCAGTTCCGCTGGAATCTGAAAGTATTAACTCAAAAGACTTCGAATGAAGACATACCGTAAGCTGATCACGGCAGCAGTGCTTATGCTGTCGCTCTGTTCCTCTATGCAGGCGCAGATAACCACACGTCGCAAGACTCTCCAGGATAATGAACGTCTGAGAACGGTCGTAGACTCGCTCAGGAGACAATTGGACAGCTGCAAACTGCAGCTGGCCCGCTTCGATTCGCTCGCGTCAGAAATGATGGAAGTCTATGAAGAAGAGGAGGTTGTGGTAGCGCAGGAGCAGGCTCCGATGTCCACGGACAGTCTGCTGAGCATCTGGTATCTGCAGCGCAGGATGAAGCAGACGGCGGAGAACGGGACTTACGATATGGACTCGGTGCGCTTTACCACGGACGTGCCCGATTCGGTTCTGATCGAGCGGCTTGAGAAGATGAATTCGTACATCACGCTGCCGTTCAACGAGACCGTAAAGAATTATATGGTGCTGTATTCGGAGAAGATGCCGACGAAGATGGCCACGATTCTCGGGCTCAGCACATACTATTTCCCGATTTTCGAAGAGGTCTTTGCGAAGTACGATATGCCTCTGGAACTCAAGTATATGGCTGTCATAGAGTCCGCGCTGAATCCGACTGCATATTCGAGGGCCGGAGCGAGGGGGCCTTGGCAGTTCATCTATTCGACGGCGCGCAACTACGGTCTGAAAATCAATTCCTTCGTGGACGAGAGAATGGATGTGGAGAAGGCTACCGATGCCGCAGCACGCTATCTTTCAGATGCTTACCGTATTTTCGGAGACTGGGCGCTGGCGATTTCGTCATATAACTGCGGCGCGGGCAACGTGAACAAGGCCATCAAGCGCAGCGGCGGAAAGAAGGATTTCTGGTCCATCTTTCCTTATCTGCCGCGCGAGACAAGGGGGTATATGCCGGCGTTCGTGGGAGCGATGTACGCGATGACCTATTACCGCGAATACGGACTGGTGCCGGACGAGTGTTCGCTCCCGGCGGCCTGCGACACGTTCTGGGTACATAAGAATCTGCATTTCAATCAGATAAACGAGGTGGTCGGAGTGCCTATGCAGACTCTTAAAGACCTCAATCCTGAGTACAAGAACAGCATTGTGCCGGGAAATGAGGGCGACTGCATTCTCCGTCTGCCGTATAATTATACAAGCGCTTTCATCGAGAACCAGGACACGCTCTACACTCACAAATCCACTGAACTGCTGAGTGATAAAGTAATGAAGGAGGTCAAGGACGGCACTTCGGACAGAATCGTGTACCGCGTGAAGAATGGTGACTATCTGGGTAAAATCGCGCATAAATATTCGGTAAGCGTCAATCAGATCAAGAAGTGGAACGGTCTGCGCAGCGACAAGCTCCGCATCGGCCAGATTCTCTACATTCATCCGCGGTAGAAATTTTCCGCGGCCGCTGACGCGGCCAATCGTCCCGCTCTTGCCGCGACAACTGTCAAGAGCCTGAATCAGAGCTCGATGGCTAGCTGGAGGCGGAGGGTGAGGGTGCTCTTAAGGGAGGAGTCTGGCAGGCGGCGCTGAAGCCAGGAGCAGCGAAAGCTGAGGCTGTAGCTGCCTCGGGAGAAATATCGCGAGATGGCCGAGATAGTACGCGAGGGCCGGGCTTCCTGGGAAGCGGATAAAGATTCCCCGGCGGCAGATGACGCAGCGCCGCTGAGAAAAGGTCTGAATTTCAGGGATGTATAGAAGGAAAGGGCATAGCCGCGGCCGTAGTAGGCAGGGACGGTGAAGTAGCCAAGGGCATCGTGCTCGTAAGCGTAGATGCGGTCATCCCAATTTTTCACATTGAATACAGTAAAGCGGGCGAAGGCTGAACATTTCAGCCTTGCGTCAGGGCCGCGATATGAGAGTTCCGAGTAGCCCAGCCAGGCCAGGTCCTTATAGAACAAGGCATTGGCACGAAGTGCCGCGGAAAAGTCTCCAATTTTATACGCCGTGTCGGCGCGAAGGTCCGTGCGGAAGGCCGGAGACTTGTCGCTGCGCACGCGCTCGGAAAGGCGGAGGGAGCAGGCCCAGGGACCCTCGAGAGAGGGAGAATATAGGGCGAGAGCCCGGCATTGCGAATAGCCTGCAGCTGAGCGCTTTACCATCTCGGCGACAAGAGTCAGGGCGCTGCTCTGGAAGGCCAGCGTGATGCCTGCCTCGTCGCTCACTTTAGTCGACGAACGTACTGACCCGGAATAAGTTCCGGCGAAAGTAGAGGGATAGTAGCGCCCGGCCAGCGAGAGTTTTGTCGCATAGCGGGGATTCCAGACGATGCCGGCGAGCGCCGCGAGGCCGTCAAGGGCGGATAGACGCGCAGAGTTCGAGGACACGGCCTCAAGAGAAGAGGCCCGGGTGGACACGCCGGAGTCGAGCGACTTGAAATCATAGGCGACCTCGCAGAAAAGGTCGAATTTCCCGGGCGAGAGCCTCAGATCCGTCGAAAGCAGTCCAGTCCCGAGCGCCGTAATCCCCCACTCCCCACGAAGTCCAAGATGGGAAAAATTCGCCGCGGGAACAACTTCGCTATCTTTCACGAAACCTATGACAGACAGACGGTTGCGCTTCCCGAGCGACCACTCCGAAGCGACTCCCCGAAGAGCGCTGGACGAGGAATAGGAATGCGATGCTGAGACGCCCGTCGGGTTGCGGGACAGATTGGCCGAAAGGCCGCTCAGAGAAAAGCCGCTCCACATCGCAAGACCTTGGCCGAAACGTGCATTGAAATCGCCCAGAACGAGCTTGGAGAGGTGGCGGCGGCCGTAATATGCCAGACCGGCGGAAGAGTTTCGCACGCCCGCTTCCCAGCGCCCGGACTGCGAGCAGAGGTACTTGAAACGGAGATTGGAGGAGCTCTCGCCGGAACTGAATTTAAACGTCTCGCCGAGTGTAAGATTCTGCTGCACAGGCTGTTTCCCAATGTTCAAAGACGAAGCGTCGAGCGAGACGAAAAGACTGAGCGCCCGCGCGAGAGGCTCCGAAAAACCGTCGAGCAACGCGAGTTCACTTATGGAAAGTATCGGGCCGCCGCGTTCGCGGGCGTCCAATATCACGGCAATCTGATAGCTCGAGAGCAGTCCGCTGGAACGCATCCGGGCGGCCGAGGCGGAGTTCAGCGGCAGGGGCGAGCGCGAAAGCCTTTCGTAGCGCGCCACTTCCGCCTCGTCCAATTCTTCCATCGAACTCGCTCCGGACAGCAGCAGGACCGCGCTCTCGAAGTCGGGGGCAGGAGAGAGCAGAGTGGAGAGCAATGTCAGTGTCAAAATCAGGAACTTCATAGTAAAAAGTCTCGGGTACAAAATTTCGGAAGCAAGGTAGAGGAAAAAAGGCTGAAAAAATTTAAGAAACGTATAATTCGACATTAACGCATACTTTTTTTTAGTAATTTTGTGCTTCTTTTAATCCTTATCAGAAATGAACGACACTATTACCGTTTGTGACAAGACCTTCCGCAAGTATCTTTCTAACGAAGAGATTGAGAAGGTCATCGATGGCGTAGCTGCCAGGCTTAACGCAGATTTCAAGGACAGCAAGGAAGTCCCTGTATTCCTCTGTGTACTCAATGGAGCAATTATGTTCACCGCCGCTCTGATGAAAAGAGTGAACTTCCCTGCTGAACTCGTCTCCATCAAGGTCAGCTCTTATCAGGGTACCACCAGCTCAGGCACAGTGCTCATCCCTCTCGGACTGACAGCTGACGTGACAGGACGCACCGTCATTATGATGGAGGACATCGTGGACACCGGAAACACTCTTATGGCTCTGCGCGAGCACCTTCTCAGCAAGGGCGCCAAGGATGCCAAGATCTGCACAATGCTTATGAAGCCAGACGTCTACAAGAAGGACTACAAGCTCGACTACGTAGGTATGGAGATTCCCAACAAGTTCATCGTGGGCTACGGACTCGACTACAACGAGCTTGGCCGCAACCTTCCGGACATATATTCAGCAGTGGATTAATTTACAATATTCATAAAATGAAATACTACATTCTTTTCGGGCCTCCGGGAGCAGGAAAGGGCACCCAGGCCACTGCAATGGCAGAAAAGTACAATCTCCGTCACATCTCCACAGGCGCTCTCCTGCGCCAGGAAATCGCTGCAGGAAGCGAGCTCGGTCTCAAGGCCAAGGCTCTCATCGAGGCAGGCGCACTCGTACCTGACGAGGTTGTCGAGGGTATGATCGAGTCCGAGTTCAACACCGTTAAGGGTGTGGACGGCTTCCTTCTCGACGGCTTCCCTCGCACTCTCGCACAGGCTGAGGCGCTCGACGGGATTCTCTCCCGCAAGGGCGAGGAGGTCACTGCCATCGTCAGCATTATGATTCCTGACGAGATGATCATCGAGCGCATCTCCCACAGGGCAGCCATCGAAGGCCGCGCTGACGATGCTGACGTGAACACCATCAAGAACCGCATCTCCACCTATCACCAGCAGACTGAGCCGCTTATCGACTTCTACAAGAAGGCCGGCAAGTATCACGAGGCTGACGGTGTAGGTACCATCGAAGAGGTTCGCGACCGCATCTTCGATATGATGGAGAAGTTCTAGGGAGTTTTACGGTCATTGAGATTGTCGAAATGACCTAACGTGATGGTAAGGTGGTTTCGACAAGTTCAAACACCGAAAAAGAAAGCCCTGCCGGGATTCCGGCGGGGCTGTTTTTATCGAATAATTAGTATATTTGTATGTTTGGGAAAAAGGACGGAAAATGAAAGTCAAGGTTAAAGAGCAGCTCATCGAATGGGCGGAGAAATACAATGATCTCCAGTACTTTACGGAGGACCCTATAATATTCCCCCGTAAATTCGCCCAGAAGATGGAAGAAGGCGGCGCCACGCTCGCTGATGTGGAGATCGCGGCGGTCTTCGCTGCGCACCTCGCCTGGGGACGCCGTGCTCTGATTATACGCGACTGCGAAAGGCTTTTCGACGAAATGGATTGGAAGCCAGCAGATTACGTAATGACCGGAGACTGGAGGGACGATGAGCAGTCCATCCATAGAACCATAAAATGGAGCGAAGTGGCCCGTATCTGCCGCCGCCTCAGAGAATGGTACAGCTGGCACGACAGCCTGGAGGGATTGAGCCAGGCGGACTTCAGGACCACGATTTTCAGCCGGAAGGAAGATCCGAAGGCCCCGAACAAAAAGATCAACCTTCTGCGCCGCTGGATGGTCCGCGACGACGGCAAGGTGGATCTGGGATTGTGGAAAGATACCGACAAGAGCAGCCTGGTGATACCTCTGGACGTACACGTCTATACCCAGGCGGCCGAACTCGGACTCACGAAAAGAAAACAGAAGGACCTGACTACGGCACTGGAAATCAGCGCTCAGCTGCAGGAGGTGTTCCCCGGAGATCCCTGTCTGGGGGATTTCGCCCTCTTCGGTTACGGCGTCAGCAAGGCCGGAAATAAAGACTGCATAGATGCCTAGGCTATACATAATATCCGGATGCAACGGATCCGGAAAGACAACGGCCTCGTATACCATTCTCCCAGAGATGCTTAACTGCCACGAGTACGTTAATTCGGACGAGTTCGCCAAGAGTCTCTCGCCTTTCGACCCGTCGGCGGCTTCAGTCACGGCAAGCCGGTATATGCTGATGAAGATAAAGTTTATGTTCGAGCACCGGCTGGATTTCTGCATAGAGACTACTCTCGCTACCAGAACTCTGCTGAAGATGGTGGAGGAGGCCCAGGGAAACGGCTACAGCGTGACCGTCATCTATCTCTGGCTGAATTCTCCGGAACTTGCCATACAGAGGGTCAGGGCCAGGGTTTCGACCGGAGGGCACAACATTCCCGATGACACCATACGCCGTCGCTACCAGAGAGGTCTGGAGTATTTCTTCAAGGAGTACCGCCATCTCTGCGACAGGTGGATTCTCGCCGACAATTCCAAGCCCCCTTTCAAGGTCGTGGCCGAAGGAAGCGACGACAGCACGATGATCAGGGACACCGACAAGTTCGCGCTGATCTGGAGTATGGCTTATCCGGAGGATTCCGAGTATTGAAAAAAAGTATAGAAATATAAGAAAAGATGATAAAAGACAGACAATATTACTTCGACACTTTCTCAGTCACCACACGCCAGATGGAGAATCTGGTGGCCGAAGGACTGAAGAGCGGAGGCGACTACTGCGATCTGTTTTTCGAGAACACTTTCCAGAATACGCTGGTACTCAGGGACGGAAGCGTATCGTCCGGCGGAACTCTCGTGGATTATGGCGTCGGAATCAGGGTGCTGAAAGGCGACAAGACCGGCTACGCTTATTCCGAGAGCACGGACCAGGCCTCGATGCTTGAGGCGGCCAGGGCGGCAGCTAGCATCAGCGGCCGGGGAGGCAGGGCAGGATTGGCCGAAGGCCGGGAAGACAAGCCGACATCGAGCGCGTGCCGGTATTTCGGGCGGCCGAATCCGGCGGCGGACCGCTACCCCGTGAAAGAGGATTGGCGGGATTGCGCGCAGTCGCGTTTTCTGAGCGTTATGGAGCGGATTGACAGCGAGATACGCCGTCGCGAGAGCTCGACCGAGAAGGTGATCGTCATCTTCTCCTCGCAGATGCACGACCTGATGATGTTCAACTCCTTCGAAGAGCTGAAGTACGACACTCATCCGATGGGAAGTATCTCAGTGTCAGCGGTTTTCTGTCGCGGCGACAGGCGCGAGACGGGCACCTCGTCGAGAAGTTTCAGTATGGGCGCGGAGATGATCGACGATGCGCTCGTCGAAGCGCTGATCAGCGAGGCCATCGCGAACGTGGATGAAAGTTTCGAGGCGCGACGCCCGAAGGGAGGCAAGATGCCTGTCGTGATGGGCGCGGGCGCTTCGGGCATCCTGCTGCACGAGGCGATGGGGCACGCGTTCGAAGCCGACTTCAACCGCAAGGGCCAGTCCATCTTCTCCGACAAGCTCGGTAAACGCGTGTGTCCCAAGGGGATAACCATCGTGGACGACGCAACGATCCGCGGCAACAGAGGCTCGCTCAACTTCGACGACGAGGGCGTTCCCGGACAGTACACGACGATGGTCGAGGACGGCGTGCTGACCTCCTACCTGCACGACCGCATCAGCGCGGACTTCTACGGAGTCAAGCCTACGGGCAACGGCCGTCGCGAGTCCTTCCGCTACAACCCGATTCCGCGAATGCGCGCGACGTATATGGAAAACGGCGACGCGAAGGCCGAGGCCCTGATCGCATCGGTGAAGAAAGGCATCTTCGTGGACAAGTTCGCGAACGGCCAGGTCAAGATCGGCGAGGGCGATTTCACCTTCTACGTCAAGAACGGCCGTCTCATCGAAAACGGCCGTCTGACGATGCCGGTTAAGGATATCAACATCATCGGTAACGGTCCGCAGGCGCTCCGCGACATCCTCGGAGTGGCCGACGACCTGAAAATCGACAACGGCACCTGGACCTGCGGCAAGGAACAGAGCGTGCCGGTAAGCTGCGGAATGCCGACGGTCCTCGTGCGCGAGCTCACCGTGGGCGGAGAGATTTAAGCGGCCTTCGGCCAATGATTTACCGGGCCGCCCTGCCGGGCGTCCAATTTAAGAAAAGTATGAAAAATATAATAGATAAAAATGAAGAAGCCCTGCTCCGCAGGTGCCTGGAGATGGCTCTGGAGAACGGAGCGCAGAAAGCCAGAGTGGTGCTCAGCAAAGGCTGCCTCGACTCCATAGCGATATTGAACGGAGAAGTGGACAAGGTCTCGCACTGCAACGACCGCGCGGTCAGCCTGAACCTTTTCGTGGACGGGCGTTACGGGACTTTCTCGATAAACCGCTTCGGAGAGGAAGCGATGAAGGACTTCATACTCAAGGCCATAGACACTGTCCGGATGCTTGCGCCGGATTCCTGCCGCGACCTTCCGGACCCTTCCAGACTGGAGAAAGGGGCACTCACGGGCCTGGAACTCGGAGTCTGCGACGGGGCCTACGACACGATGGACGCCGACAGACGGCTCCAGACAGCCCTTGGAGCCTCCATTTACAATGAAGTGAAGGCCGAAGACCACGATTGGAAACTCATCAGCGAAGAGGGAGAATACTCCGACAGCATCTTCGACACGATACTCATAGACAGCAACGGGGCATATTGCCGCCATATCCAGACCGTCTTCGAATTCGGCGTGGAAATCACGGTGGAAGACCGGGACGGAAACAAGTTCAGCAACTATTGGTGGGACTCAGCATCGTTCGCAGACAAACTGAATATCAAGAACATATCCCGCACGGCACTGAACCGGGCCGTGGCCGCCATAGGCCCTGTCGACCACGATGGCGGCTGCTTCAATATGGTCCTTACCAGCGACTGTGCCAGCAAGGTGGTGTCTCCCCTTTTCAACGCCCTTAACGGCTACTCCATACAGCAGAACAAATCCTTCCTCGCGGGGCTTCTGGGCAAAAAAGCCCTCTCCGAGGGCCTGACCATCAGGGAAACCGGCCGCACGCCTGGAGAAGGCGGGAGCCGCCTCTTCGATTCCGAGGGTATGGCCGTGAAAGAGGATGTCATCATCGGCAAGGGCGTGATAAACAAGTATTTCATAACGACTTACATCGGAGCGAAACTGGGCTGCGATCCAACGGTCGACGATGTCTACCGTCCGGTCTTCACCCCCTGGCCGAAGCCGATGGGAAAGGCTGAAATCCTGAAAGAATGTGGCGAAGGCATACTTGTAACGGGCTTCAACGGCGGAAACTGCAACGCCACTACCGGCGACTATTCCTACGGCATCGAGGGATTCTTCTTCAAGGACGGAAAGATTACAGAGCCGGTCCGCGAGATGCTCATAACCGGCAATCTTCTGAAGCTCTGGAACTCGCTTCTGGCAGTCGGAAACGACCCGAGGCCGTGTATGTCGAAACAAATTCCTACCTTAGCGTTCGAAAACGTAGAATTCAGAGGATAAAATGCGCACCGCTGTCGTCATACTTAACTGGAATACAAAGGATTACCTCAGAAGATTCCTTCCGGGGCTCATCTCCAGCCTCGAGGGGCTCGACGCGGAGGCGATAGTCGCCGACAGCTCGTCAACCGACGGCTCGATGGAGATGATGGCGGAGGAATTCCCGTCCGTCCGCAGAATCCCGCTGGAGCGGAACTACGGATTCACGGGAGGTTACAACCGCGCTCTGAGTCAGGTGGAAGCGGAATACTATGTCCTTCTGAATTCCGACATAGAGGTCACGAAAGACTGGCTGCGGCCGCTCGTGGAGTGGATGGACAGCCATCCGGAATGCGGAATCTGCGGATCGAAGCTGCTCTCCTTCCAGGACCGCGGAAGCTTCGAGTACGCCGGCGCCGCAGGAGGGTACCTAGACGCATACGGCTATCCGTTCTGCAGGGGCAGGGTGCTGAAAAGACTGGACCGCGACCGCGGTCAATACGACACTCCCGCACGGGTGATGTGGGTAAGCGGAGCCTGCCTGATGATACGCAGCAGCCTCTGGAAGGCTCTCGGCGGACTGGATGACCGTTTCTTCGCCCATATGGAGGAAATCGACCTCTGCTGGAGGGCGCAGCTGCACGGGCAGCAGGTCAGGGTGGTGCCGGAATCGAAGGTGTATCACCTCGGCGGCGGAACCTTGCCTGCAAGTTCTCCCTGGAAGCTTCAGCTTAACTACCGGAACAACCTGCTTCTGCTCGAAAATAATCTGGCAATGACTTATGCGTCAAGAGGTTCAGCGCCTGACAAGGCGCTGCGCAAGGCCTCCTGCCTGATATTCCGCCGCAAGATTCTCGACGGCCTTGCGGGCCTGGCATATCTTCTGATGCTCAAGCCGTCCTCCACCGCCGCCGTGGTGAAGGCTCACCGCGAGTACAGAAGCTTGCGCAGGGCTCCTGACCTGAAGGAGATCGGACGCTGCTACGGTGCCCGCCCGGAGGTGTGCGGGCTGAGCCGCGTACACATATTGGCCGCGTCAGCGTGCCGAGGGAATAAGATATTTGATTGGTTGTCAAAGAGTAACGCTTATGAAAATCGTCATTGAGGGAGCGGGGGAAATCGGTTCCCATCTCGCGAAGATGCTCAGCCGTGAAGCGAACGAAATCACGGTCATTGACCCTGAGAGGGCGAGGCTTGACAGGCTCGTCGCAAGCGCGGATGTCGCTGTGGTTCAAGGACATTCGTCGTCTATCCGCGTACTGAAGAAAGCGGGCGTCGGCAGTGCGGACCTTTTCATCGCCGTGAATCCCTTCGTGTCGCAGGAAGTGAACATCGTGAGTGCGCTTCTGGCCAAGCGCCTTGGCGCCGCGAAAGTGACCGCGAGAGTGGATGACGAAGAATGTCTTACTCCTGACAACAAGCTGATTTTCAAGAGTATGGGCATCGAGCTGATGTTCTTCCCGGAGAAGATTGCGGCGGACGAAATTCTCGCGCAGCTGCGTCACACGGCTTCGACGGACAATATGGATTTCGCGCACGGCAAACTGCAGATTTCGGTCTTCAAACTCGAGGAGGACTCCCCTCTCCTGGATATGAACATCGCTGATTTCGCGTCACTTGCGACATCCGACGACATACAGTTCCGCGTCATCGCCATCTCGCGCGGCGACGACACCATCATCCCGAAATCCGACACGCGATTCAAATACCACGACCTCGTCTTCATCATCGCCAAGCGCGAAGGAGTGCAGATGCTGATGAAATATCTGGGCAAGAGCAATATGGAGGTAAACCGTCTGATGATTTACGGCGGCACCGAGATGGGCGAGCAGGTGGCTAAGGCGGCGACGGGAGTCCTCGACGAGATCAAGCTGGTGGAAAAAGACCGCGACCGCTGCCACGACCTTACGGAAGTACTTGACAGTCAGGTGACTGTCGTAAACGGAGACGGCAAGAATCCGGACTTTCTGATCGAGGAGTCGATACGCGACTACGACGCTTTCGCGGCTCTGACCGGCAGCGACGAGACGAATGTGCTCGCCTGCGTGATGGCCAAGCGCTTCGGAGTGGGCCTCACCATCGCGGACATCGAGAATGTGGAATACATCCGACTGGCGGAGGATATGGGCGTAGACTGCGTGATCAACAAGAAGTTGCTGACCGCCGGGAAGATCTTCAAGTTCACCCTGAGCGACAAGGCGCGCTTCGTGAAATATATGAGCGGAACGAGCGCCGAGGTGCTCGAATACGTGGTTGCGCCAAAGAGCCGGATTACATCCAAACCATTGAAAGACATAGGATTCCCGCGCAACGCGGTCATCGGCGGTCTGATTCGCGGAAGCGAGGCGCAGATCGCCATCGGAAGCACGCAGATAGAGGCTTATGACAGAGTCGCGGTATTCGCGCTCCCGGAAGCGGTCAAAGAAGTGGACAAATTCTTTAAGTAGCAGATGGCCAGTTATTTACAAGTCGAGAACCTTTCCAAATCATACGGCCCGAAAATCCTTTTCGAGCACATCGGTTTCAACATAAACGAAGGCGACAAGATTGCACTCATCGCCCCGAACGGCACAGGCAAGACCTCTCTGCTGCGAATCCTTGCCGGACACGACAAGTCCGACTCGAACGGAAAGATCACCTTCCTAAAGCAGATTCGCATCGCATTCCTCGAGCAGGAGTACCCGTTCGACCCGGAAAAGACCACATTCGATCAGGTATTGGCTGATTCTCAGCCATTTATGAAAGATCTCGATGAGGACGGACGCTTCGAGTACGAGATGCGCATCACGCGCCTGCTGACCGATTTTTCGCTGAGCGGCGAGCAGAAGATGAGCGAACTCTCGGGCGGCGAAGTCAAGCGCGTCGCGCTGACGCAAATGCTTGCTACTGAGGCGGATTTCTACATAATGGACGAGCCGACGAACCACCTTGACACGGACGCGATCGAGTACCTCGAGGACAAGCTCTCGCACTCGCGCTGCACGCTCTTTATGGTGACGCACGACCGCTATTTCCTCGACCGTGTGTGCAACACGATAATGGAGATGGACCACGGCGCAATCTACACGTATCGCGGTGATTATGAGAACTATCTGGAGAAGCGGCAGGAGCGCATCGACAACTACAACGCCGAGACCGACAAGGTGCGCAACGTGCTTCGGCGCGAACTGGAGTGGATCCACGCGTCGCCCTGCGCGCGCACGGGCAAGGCGAAGTACCGCAAGAACGCCTTCCAGGAGATCAAGGCCCGCGCGGAGCAGGTCTACCGCACGAAGCAGATTTCGATCGACCCGAGCGTGGGCGTAGCCTCGCGCCTGGGCAGCAAAATCATTGACTGCAAAGACGTCAGCTTCTATTACGAAGGCAAGTGCTACCTCTCGCATTTCACCTACAATTTCCAGCGCGGCGAGCGCGTGGGCATCGTCGGGCGCAACGGCGTGGGCAAGAGCACGTTCATCAATCTGCTGACCGGCAGCGACACATACGGCGGTACGCTTACGGGAGTCATCGAAAGGGGCGAGTCGCTGAAAATCGGATATTACCACCAGTCGGGCATCAGCTTCGACGAGGACCAGACCGTGCTCGAGACAGTAAACGACACGCGCCTGCTCAACCAGTTCCTCTTTCCTCACGATATGCTCGAAAACAAGGTCAGAAGGCTCTCGGGAGGCGAAAAACGAAGACTGTACCTGCTCACAATCCTGATGCAGCAGCCGAATCTGCTGATACTCGACGAGCCGACGAACGACCTGGACATCGTGACGCTGAACATCCTCGAGGAGTACCTGCTCTCGTTCAGCGGCACGCTCATCATCGTCTCGCACGACCGCCATTTCCTCGACCGGCTCGCGGAGCACCTCTTCGTCTTCTGCGGCGACGGCGTAGTGAAGGATTTTATCGGCGGATACACCGAATACCGCTGTTACTTAAAGGATTACGAAGCCGAGCGCAAGAAAGAGGCCGCCACTGCGAAGGCCAAGTCGGCCGCTTCTGCGTCTTCTTCCGCTCCTTCGGCCGCCGCAAGCGCGGCGTCCAATCCTGCCCCGGCCCAAAAGAAGAAACTGAGCTGGAAGGAACAGCGGGAGGTAGAGTCTTTGGAGGTCGATATGGCCCGGCTTCAGGAAGAGAAAGCCACTCTGGAACAGCAACTTTCGGGCGGGCTGGATGATTACGAAAAGATTCGTGAGTGTTCCGAGCGCTACGAGGCGGTGAAAAATGAGCTGGACGAGAAGGAAATGCGCTGGCTGGAACTTAATGACTGATGACGCGGACTGCTTTCCGACACAGACTGACATAGTGGCAGGTTTTGACCGGTGGCAAAGAGTTTGATTAAACGGTATGCGGATTATTAAATCGAGAATTATGGCAAAAAATAACAAAAATATGTCCCAGGAAAATGAACAGGTAAAGGAAGAGGCTGTGAAAGAGGAAGTTGTGAAGGAGACTGAGGAGCCTAAGCAGGAAAAGAAGCAGTCCCGTTCGGAGGCTAAGGCAGAGGCGAAGGCCGAGAAGAAGGCTGCCGAGCTGGAGGCCAAAGTGACCGAACTGGAAAAAGAGCTGGAAAAGCAGAAGGCTGCCGTGAAGGCTGAGAAAGATGATTATGTCCGCCTTATGGCAGAATTCGAGACTTTCCGCCGCAGGAATGCCGAGGAGAGGCTGAAGCTTGTCACCAGCGCTTCGAAGGACACCATCAAGGGCCTGCTCCCTGTTCTGGATGACTGCGAGGCTGCGATGAAGATTCTCTCGACTTCTTCAGACGAGGCTGCAAAAGAGGGTACCACTCTCATTTACAACAAGTTGCTCTCATATCTGAAGACCAAGGGGCTGAGCATCATCGAGGCCAAGGGGCAGAAGTTCGACGTGGATTTCCACGAGGCTGTGGCGCAGTTCCCTGCCGCTGACGAAAGCCAGAAGAACACCATCATAGATGTCGTGAAGACAGGTTACAAACTTGGAGATGAGATTCTGCGTTATGCGCAGGTAGTTGTAGGAGTGTAAGTGAATTATGGCAGAGAAAAGAGATTATTATGAGGTCCTGGGCGTTGACAGGAACGCCTCGGCCGACGATATAAAGAGCGCCTACAGAAAAGCGGCGCTCAAATGGCATCCGGACCGCTGGGTAAACGGTACTGATGCTGAAAAGAAGACTGCGGAAGAGAAATTCAAGGAAGCTTCCGAGGCTTATGCCGTTCTGAGCGATGCCGACAAGAAGGCCCGCTACGACAAGTACGGATTCTCGGGTGTCGAGGGTCAGGCGGGACCAGATTTCAGTCAGGGCTTCGGTGACCTGAACGATATTCTGAACAATCTCTTCGGTGGCGCCTTCGGCGGCAGCTTCTCCGGTTTCGATTTCGGCGGATTCGGTGGAAGCAGAAGCTCAAGCGGTTCAAGAACAAGGGTTTACCGTGGGCGCGATATCCGCACGAGTGTCAGTCTTACTTTAGAAGAAATAGCTAACGGCTGCACTAAGGAGGTGACCATCGAGCGCAGCAGGCCTTGTCCTGACTGCAACGGTGCGGGTACCCGCAATGCTTCCGACATCAAGACCTGCCCAACCTGCAAGGGTTCCGGACAGGTTCAGCACGTGACCAATACTCTCTTCGGCCGCACTATGACGACCAGCATCTGTCCTCAGTGTCAGGGCGAAGGCAAGATTGTGAACAATCCTTGCCGCACCTGCAGCGGTACAGGCCTGGTTCGCAGGAAGGAGACTGTACGCGTGAATATTCCTGCGGGTGTGGAGGAAGGTATGCAGCTCACGCTGAAGGGCGAGGGGCACAGCGCTCCGCACAATGGTCAGAACGGTGATCTGCTTATAGTCATAAAGGAGCAGCCGCATTCCACTCTGGAACGCAACGGCAACAATCTGTTCTGCACTCAGATCATTTCAGTTATGGACGCTATGCTCGGCTGTGAGGTCAGCATTCCTTGCATCGACGGTTCTTCTTATCATCTGAAAGTGGATGCGGGTACGCAGTCCGGCACTGTGGTGAAGGTTCGCGGCAAGGGTCTTCCTACCGTGAACGGCGGTTATCTGAGTTCGAAGGGTGATATGTATGTGAAGATTCTGGTATGGATTCCGCACAAGCTGAGCCGCGATGAGCGCTCGAAGCTCGAGGAAATCCGCTCCAGCAGCAGTTTCACTCCGGATCCTAACCGCGACGACAGGCAGATCTTCGAGAAAGAGAAGAAGATATTCTAATATTTCTGAATAGTGTAGAAGTCAATGATCTGGCGCAGGGCCCTCTGGCAGACAGGGCAGAAGGCCGGAGCGGCGTTGGTGCGCATACGGCAGTTCTCCTGCGGGCGCCATACTCCCTTGGTCTGATAGCCGCCGCCTTCCACGAGGCCTACCACACCCTGCTCATACAGGTCTTTCCACTTCTTTGAGAAATCTGCCATTGTGGTGATGTTCTGCTCCCACGGCTCGATGTCTGGATAATAGTACTCCACATACTGGTCATCGTAGGCATACTCATCGGTCAGACCGCCGAAGCTGTGACCGAACTCGTGGACTACCACAGGAGCGAAAGCGCTATGGTGAGCGGTGGTAAGAGTATAGGAATTATAGATTCCGCCTCCACCGTAAGTATCTGTATTGGCGAGAATTATGATATGTTCATAAGGAAGGCCTGAAAGCAGGTCGTGCATCTGCGAAAGATGCAGGGTGGTCAGATATCTGTCCGAATAGAAAGTATCGAAATGCGAATCCACCGCCGTACGGCACCACTTTCCCTCGCGAGGCACGCTCACGCCGCTGTCCCGGGATGACGAAGCCACGGCAACGATATTGAAGCGGTCCTTCATCGAAGCGAACGGCTCGTGTGAAAGCAGTGCATCCACCGTAGCCTGTGCATCTTTGTAGAAGACATCCATTTCAGCCTCGGTATACCCCTCGGCCATAATCGCCACGTCGATCTTCTCCTTCGGATCTCCGCTGTGAAGCAGCTCGCGGTAAGGAGTCTCCACCTTCACGGGACGTATCAGGATGTCGGAAGGATCCACCGTGTGAGTCATCCGTCCAGCTACATTCTCGTGAAAATCAAACAGTTTCACTTCGATATTGGCCGGCTTTGCCGGCATCGGAAGAAGGAACACGTTCTCGAAGCTCCTGCGCACGCGGGTCGCTTCCTCCGTCGCCTGCCACTCCTGGAAGAGCGTGCAGAACGACATTCTGTACAGCGTATCGCCCGAAGCCGCGTCGGTCATCAGCAGCTGACCGTTGCCGCGAAGCGGAAGCTCGGTCATATTCACTCTGCGGCCGGCCCAGCCGTCCAATCTCTTCAGCTCCCCGAGGGCTATGTCGCAGGTTTTGTCGGTACCCGAGAAAATATAGTCCACGCGCAGCGTATTCTCCTGAAAATGGTCCTCATAGAAAGTCTGCGCCGACAGAATCGCCGCGCTGCAGAGCAGAATCGAAAGTAAAAGCAGTTTACGCATATCAAAAGATCGTTTCAGCAAAAATACTAAATTATCCAGACTTTGATGGCAAAATCAAGTAAAAAAGCCGGAGACGCGATATTGCGTTTCCGGCTTTATAGTCCGATAGAAAGAAACTATTTCTTTCTGTTCTTGTATCTCTGATAGAACATATCAACTCGTCCAGCGGTGTCGACGATCTTGGTCTTGCCGGTGTAGAATGGGTGAGATGTGTTGGAAATCTCGACCTTTACGAGAGGGTAGGTAACACCTTCGACCTCAAGAGTCTCCTTGGTGTTCACGCAGGAGCGTGTGATGAACACTACCTCGTTTGACATATCCTTGAAAGCTACAAGACGGTAGTTTTCGGGATGTAAACCTTTCTTCATTGCTTTAAAATTTTAAAGTTGTCGTTTAAACGGGCGCAAAATTAAGCAGAAAAAATCAATTTCCCAAGCATTCAGGAGAATTATTGGGGCTATATTGGTCGCGACAGCGGCCGCTTACTTTGTCGCGGCATCCGCCTTCGCGTCAGTCTTCGCCTGGAACTTCTTCTCGTCGATGACGAAGCGCTCGTGGGTACCCTCGCCCACCAGGCCGCACTCGTCGCAGCACCTGACCTTGAATACCAGACGGCGGCGGTCCACCTCGACAAGCTCGCTGTCACACCAGACCTTCATTCCCACCGGAGTGGCTGACACGTGGCTGACATTCACCAGAGTCCCTACGGTCTCCTGTCCGTCCTCGAGATAAGGCTTCACGCTCAGACGCGAAGTCCTCTCCATAAGTGAAACCATCATTGGGGTGGCGAACACCCTGACCGTGCCGCTGCCGATGTGTCCTGCCGTAAGTTCGGCCGTCACGACTTCCTCCTGATGGCCCTTGATTCCTGTTTCTACCATAAAGTCTCAAAAATAGACAGCTTCCAGCCAAAGAGGAAGCTGTCTGAATATTAAATGGATAGTATGCTCAATACGTTGATAAGTTCCTTGTCGATAGGCTTGTCGCGCTTGGCGGCGCGGGAGATGGGCACATAGACGATCTCATCATTGCGCACGCCCACCATAATGTTTCTCTGACCTTCCTTGAGAGCGTCGATGGAAGCTACGCCCAGACGGCTCGCCAGGATTCTGTCCTTGGCGGTCGGAGTACCGCCCCTCTGAAGATGGCCGAGGATGGAGACTCTCACGTCGTACTCGGGATACTCCTTGCGCACGCGCTCCGCGTAATGCATTGCACCTCCGTCCTTTTCGGACACTATGACGATACTGCTGTTCTTGCTCTTGCGGATACCGCGACCGATGAAGGTCGCCAGCTGGTCGATGTCGGTATTGTCCTCCGGAATGATGGCAGCCTCGGCGCCTGCGGCGATGGCACTGTTCTGAGCCAGGAAGCCGGCGTCACGTCCCATAACCTCGACGAAGAAGATGCGGTCGTGGCTGGTGGCGGTGTCGCGGATCTTGTCCACACATTCCATAATGGTATTCAGGGCTGTATCGTAACCGATGGTCGCATCGGTGCCGTAGAGGTCGTTGTCGATGGTGCCGGGAAGGCCGATGACAGGGATGTCACATTCGAGAGCCAGTTCCTGGGCTCCTGCGAGGGAGCCGTTGCCGCCGATGACGATGAGAGCGTCGATCCCGTGCTTCTTTATGGTGTCAAAAGCTCTCTGACGGCCTTCGAAGGTACGGAACTCTTCACTGCGGGCAGTCTTGAGGATGGTTCCGCCACGCTGGATGGTGTTGCTGACCGACTCGGTGGTCAGTTCCTTGACATCGTCATTGATAAGTCCTTCCCAGCCGCGATAGATTCCGAAGACTTTCCATCCCTGATAGATGGCGGCTCTGGTCACGGCACGTATGCAGGCATTCATTCCAGGAGCATCACCTCCCGAGGTCAACACTCCAATAGCTTTTATTTCTCTCATTTTAACCAACTATGCTTTGAAAAAAGTCCGCAAGCCGCATCTTAACACGCACTTGCGGACTCTTTCACCCACAAAAATCTCTCCTTACTGCTTATTCTGAGCAGGAGAATTCGCATTAAAATTGGCCTTTTCGGCCACAATTTTCTCGAACTCGTCTTCGGCAATCGTCCGGCAGCTGCCTTCGAACGAGGCTCCCATATCGACCTGGAACCTCCTGGTGTGCAGGTTGCCTCTGATAACGGAGGACTCCTTGAGCGAAAGCGTATCCTTTACGAAGAAGTCGCCTTCCATCCTGCCCCAGAGGTCTGCGTTGGTGCAGATGACATCACCCTTGATGACAGCCTTCTCGCCTACTACGACACGGCCCTTGGAATAAATGCGTCCCTCGAAGGTTCCGTCGATACGGATATCGCCTTCGGAAGAAATATCTCCGTGAATGTGTGTGCCCGGGGAAATCCTGCTGACATCATTCACGTTCACTACGTTTTCTGCAGTCTTAGCCATAATGTGTGTTATTTTATTCTATACCAGTCCTTTGCCGTGGCAGTTCTTATACTTCAGTCCGCTTCCGCAAGGGCAAGGGTCATTGCGGCCCACGTGCTTGTCGACACGGACCGGGGAATTCGACTTCTGCTCGCCGTTCGTGGTGAGCGGGCCGTGCTCGGTACGCATCTGACTCATATCGTTGCGAGGAGCCGGAGCCTGACGTGCAGGCTGCGGACGGTCCTGCAGAGGAATGAACGCTCTGAGAAGGAATGAGAGAACATCCTGATTAAGAGCCTCAAGCATAGAGGCGAAGAGGTTGTAGGCCTCGAGTTTGTAGACTACAAGAGGATCCTTCTGCTCATAGGATGCGTTCTGTACGCTCTGCTTCAGGTCATCCATCTCGCGCAGGTGCTCCTTCCAGTGCTCATCGATCTGATAGAGGACGATTACCTGGCTGAGACGCTTCGCAACTTCCTTAGACTCAGTCTCGTAGGCCTTCTTGAGGTTTACTGAGAGATTCAGGACCTTGCGACCGTCGGAGATAGGGAGGGCGATGTTCTGATATATCTGGCCCTGATTCTCATAGACCTGCTTGATGATAGGATTTATCTTGGTCTGGAGAGCCTCCATACGGCGGTTGTAGACCTCCATCATATGCTGGCAGATCTTGTTTACAAGGTCGTCAGACTTGGCCTTCTCATAATATGCCTTTTCGAAATCCAGGTCGATGGAGAACTTGGCCATCATCATTTCGGCGAAGTCCTCGTAAGGCATACCCTCGGACTGCTCCACGATAAGGGAAGCTGAGTCGGTCATCATATTCTGGATATCGATTTCGATTCTCTCACCTGAGATGGCGTTGCGTCTGCGGGAGTAGATCGCCTCTCTCTGATAGTTCATAACGTCATCGTACTCGAGAAGGCGCTTACGGATACCGAAGTTGTTTTCCTCGACCTTTCTCTGGGCGCGCTCGATGGCGCTCGACAGGTATTTATTCTCAAGTGCCTCATTCTCAGCCATTCCGAGTTTGTCGACCATACCGGCGATCTTCTCGGAGCCGAAGAGGCGCATAAGCTTGTCCTCAAGGGAGATATAGAAGGTGGAGCTACCCGGGTCACCCTGACGTCCGGCACGTCCGCGCAGCTGGCGGTCCACACGGCGGGAGTCGTGCCTCTCGGTACCGAGGATGGCGAGACCGCCGGCCGCCTTCACCTCTGGTGAAAGCTTGATATCGGTTCCGCGGCCGGCCATATTGGTCGCGATAGTGACCGCTGAAGACTGACCTGCCTGGGCGACGATCTCGGCTTCGCGAGCGTGCTCCTTGGCATTCAACACGTTATGACGGATGCCGCGCATTCGGAGCATTCGGCTGAGGAGCTCGGAAGTCTCGACGTCGGTGGTGCCGACGAGCACAGGACGGCCGGCTTTTGTCAGCTCGGTGATGCGGTCGATGACGGCGGCGTATTTGGCCTTCTTGGTCTTGTAAATCAGGTCGTTCTGGTCGTCGCGGATGACAGGCCTGTTCGTCGGAATTACCACTACGTCAAGCTTGTAGATGCTCCAGAACTCGCCCGCCTCGGTCTCGGCGGTACCGGTCATACCGGCGAGCTTGTGGTACATTCTGAAGTAGTTCTGCAGGG
>CAVCSJ010000014.1:0-21744 GCA_963604895.1 bacterium | reverse complement strand
GCAATTCCTTCGCCTTCGAGCTGGCACGCAAGATGGGTCTGCCGGAAGCCATCGTGAAGGATGCGGAAAACCGTGCAGGTGAGGAGTTTGTGGGCATCGAAAGGAATCTGCGCAAGATCGCGCGCAACCGCCGTGCCCTCGACGAGAAGCTGCAGAAGATAAAGAACACCGACCGCACGCTCGAGAACATCACAGACCGCTACCAGAAGGAGCTCCAGGACATCCAGAGCCAGAAGAACAAGATTCTGGACGAGGCCCGTAAGGAGGCCGAGGAAATCGTGAAGAGCGCCAACAAGCAGGTGGAGAACACGATACGCAGCATCAAGGAGTCGCAGGCCGACAAGGGCGAGACCCAGGAGGCGCGAAAGCAGCTCCAGGCTTTCGTGACCGGCCTCGGCCAATTGAAGGAGCAGAAAGCCAAGGAGAAGGACCAGTATATAGAGGAGCGTCTGAAAAAGCTGGAGGAGAGAAAGAAGCGCGAGCAGCAGCGCAAGGTCCAGAGGGCCGGCGAGCGCGAACGCAAGGAGATGGAGCAGGCCGAGGCGGAGCGCAAGAGAATGGAGACTTTCCGCAACGCCCCGCTCAAAGTCGGCGAGAAGGTCCGCGTAAAGGACAACGGAATGGTCGGCGAAGTGACCAAGGTCAGCGCCAAGGCCGTGACGCTCGTCGTCGGTAATATCAGCACGAAGCTCCCGGCGGACCGCGTCGAGCGGATTTCATCCAATGAGTATAAGGCGGCCGCGAAAGAATTTTCGCATCCGCCAATCCAGAAAGTCGATACAAGCATTTCCGAGCGGAAGCTCAATTTCAAGATGGAGCTGGACGTGCGCGGGGAAAGGCTGAACGACGCTATGGATATAGTTACACATTATATAGATGACGCCCTTATGCTCAGGGTTCCTTCCGTGAGGATCATTCACGGAAAGGGTACCGGGGTCCTGAGGGACGAGATTCAGAAGTATCTTCGCACGGTTCCGGGGGTTGCCTCGGCTGTGGATGAGCATATTCAGTTCGGAGGAAGCGGAGTGACGGTGGTCACATTCGACTGATTCCGGATTGGAGGACGAGGGGAAGATTGGACGGCCGAAGGACGGCCGGGGAAATTATAAAGACTTGATTATGAAGACGAAGAGGCGAAAGCTCGGAGATGTTGGAGAGACGCTGGCGTGCGAACACCTGCGCGCGCTGGGGCACACGGTGCTGGCGAGGAACTGGACATACGCGCACCTGGAAGTGGATATTATAACGCTGGCCGGTGACGGGATTCATTTCGTGGAAGTGAAGACGCGTACGGGACCCGTGAGCGCGGAGCCGGAGGAGAGTGTGGGAGTGGCGAAGCAGAGGAAACTTGTCGCTGCGGCGGAGGCTTTTGTCCACAGGTCGAAAAATGAGGCTCTGAAGGAAAATCGGGACCTGCATTTCGACGTGTTTAGTGTGATTTTTGAAGGGGAAAGCGTTCGGGTCCGGTTTATTCCCGAGGCTTTCATACCTATTTTTTATTCGATTTGAACCACGTGATTATATGAACGAACATCTATACTGCGTCATTATGGCGGGAGGCAAGGGCGCCAGATTCTGGCCGATCAGCCGAAAAGCGATGCCTAAGCAGTTTCTCACTTTCTCGCAAAGAGGAAAGACCTTCCTAAGAATGACTTACGAGCGTTTTCTCGGGCTCGTTCCCAAGGAGAACATCATTGTAGTTTCCGTCACACGCTACCGCGACGAGGTGAAAAGGCAACTTCCGGAGCTGAGCGACGAGAATCTTCTTCTGGAACCCCACAGCCGCAACACTGCTCCCTGCATCGCTTTCGCTACGGCGGAAATCCTGCGCAGAGACCCTCAGGGAGTATTCGTAGTGACACCGTCGGATCTTCTGATTTTCGACCAGGAAGCCTTCAGCGAAGCCATCGAAAAGTCCCTCGCCTACGCTTCTGAGAATCCTTCCCTTATCGCCCTGGGCGTGGTCCCGAGCCGTCCGGACACCAATTTCGGCTATATCCAGGCCGTAGGCGGGGCTTCTGCCGTACAGAGCGGGCAGATTGTCGGAATCAAGACTTTCACCGAAAAGCCGGACGCCGAACTGGCGGAGGTGTTCGTGAAGAGCGGGGAGTTCCTCTGGAATGCCGGTATTTTTATATGGCAGGCAGGGGTGATAAAGGAGGAGATGCAGAAGTTCTGTCCGGAAATAATCGACAGTTTCAATGGCTGGGCCGATGTGTACGGGACTGCATCTGCAGACGATTTTCTGGAAAATATCTATTCGGCCTGCAAGAGGGATTCCATCGACTATACGGTGATGGAGCGTACCGAGAGGGCCTGCGTGTATCCTGTGAAGTTCACCTGGGACGATATCGGGAACTGGGATACCTTATATAAATATATAGAGGACAAGGACGAGGAGAGAAATGCCATTTCTGTGGACAGCACGCTGCTGCGCGACACCTCGGACTGCATCATCTATTCGAATCAGAAGCGCAAGCTCATAGCCGTGAACGGTCTGGAGCACTACGCCGTCATCGATACGGGCGATGTTCTGATGATCTGTCCGCGTGACGACAAGCATCTGAAGGAAATCACCTCTAACATCGGTCTCCCGGACTACGAGGAATTCCGCTAGCAGCTGTCTCTGAGTCAGACGATTCCGACAAGTTCCGGCACTTAGGTAAAAAATTGGAGGGCTCCCGAACGGGGGCCCTCCAAATTTATAGTATGTATACTGACTATTCCCAACCTGGGTTCTGTGTCATTACACCTTCATATCCGTTATTACTGTAGTCGTTCAGGACATCAGTACAGATAGGTTCCAGATATTGCTTGACGCCTCCGATAGGACCTCTGTCCGCAACGTTGCGCGGAATCAGGAATCCGTGCATCTGAGCACTGTTATCAGAAACGATGGCTTTAGTCTCGCTGTCGACCTCGCAGTCATAAGACAGAATTGTACCGTCTTCGAGTTGAACCTTAAGAAGACCCTTGTCTGAAGCTGTTACCACGAACGGTCTCTGCGCCTGTGTCTTGGCCTCGTCAAGTTTGAGGTAAGCACCGAGAAGAATGTCAGGATTCGTGGAGCCCTGCATCAGTTCAAGTTTGCCCCAGCGGCGGATGTCGCGTGAACGGAAGTGCTCCATAAAGAACTCCATACGGCGCTCGCGGCGAATCTCCCAGATAAGCGGGCTCTTGACTACGCCGGCAAGAGTGTTGGCTTCGATGGAAGAAGTTCTTGCAGGGTCATCAGGAAGGTTGTCTATCTTGAGGTCTGCGGTCTGCTTTACGCCCTTGGCAGCAGCCTCAGGAGCAATCGGACGGTGACGGATTGCATTTATGGACTTGTCAAGGTCTGCCTGGGTCACTGGAGTACCGCCGAACTTGTCAGCAAGCTCTGCCTTAGCCTCAATCCAGTTCAGAACAGTCTCGGCATAACGTACGCAAGGGAAACCGTTGTTGTTGGTTGCAGAACGGTACTCCGGTCTGTTGGTATTCGAACCGTCAGCCCAGAGGGTAGGACCCTCGCGGTTGATGAACTTGGTAATATAAATACCTGTCGAGTATCCGAGGTGAACGGTAGCGCCGTTGAATGTGGCCTCGAAACGCGGGTCGCGGCTGACTACAAGATCCTTCATATCAAATGACTCGTGAAGATCAGCGGTGGAAGAGGTATACGGCTGGCCGTCATTGCAAATCCAGGCCTTGAGGCTGGAGAGATTGCCGGAACGCAACTGACCTTCGCGGAGGTTACAGTAAGAACCTGTACAGTGTCTTACGGACAGAGCATCGCTGTATGAGCGGTAGAGCATAATTTCACTGCCTGTTCGTGTCGTAGATCCGAAGAGAGCATTAAACTCAGTGTCGAATGCATAGTTGCCGGAATCAATGACCATCTGAGTGTAATCAACTGCAGCCTGGAGGAACTTCTTTGCATATGCGTCAATGTCGGAATTGGTCTTCATGGCCTCATCGTTCTTGTGATAGATGTACCACGTTCCTTCGAACAGCATACATCTTGACGCCATTGTGGCGGCAACGTACTTGTTAAGATAGTCAGTGCCGTCGTTCGCTCTGATGTTCGCCACTGCGAAGTCGAAGTCTTCCTTGCACTTGTCCATTACATACGAGCGTGGGTCGCGGGCCTTGAACTGATCGTCATAATCAGTGTCGGAAATCACGTGGTCATAGTAAGGAACATCTCCGAATGAAATTACCAGCTGACTGTACTCGAAGCCTCTGAAGAAACGGGCCACACCCATCCAGTGATTGTATTCCTCTGTAGTATAGCTGTCCTTGTTCTTCTCGAGCCTGTCGATGAGCAGATTCCATTTGCGGATCCAGGAGAAATCCCATCCGGTACCGCCTCGTCTGGCCAGGAAACGGATACCTTCGGAACGATACCAGTTGTCTGTAGGAACAGCATTCAGAATATCT
Organism: bacterium; assembly: GCA_963604895.1. Lineage (GTDB taxonomy): Bacteria > Bacteroidota > Bacteroidia > Bacteroidales > UBA932 > Cryptobacteroides. The sequence goes on along the minus strand of CAVCSJ010000014.1, from coordinate 17,325 downwards.
GCCTGAGCTGCCGAATTTGTAGCATCATCGCTATATTCCGCAGAACCATATATGCCAGTAGCCTTGGTTGCGGACCATCCGGAGTTGTAGCCGGTGAAATAATTTGTATAACCGCCATTTACAAAGAGGCGGATATTTTCCGGATTCTTCCAGTATGTATCATCCGTCAGCGCCGTTTTTGTAGGCCTGTCCAGAAACTCGGCACATCCTGTCACCGCAAGAGTGAGAAGAGCGGAAAGAATTATAAGTGATTTTTTCATTGCCGTAAATTTTAGAATGAGAGTTGAACACCGAATGAAACACTTTTGAATCCAGGGGCACCCACACCGGCGCGGCTCTGGTTATAACCTGACGTGAGCAGTGAAGAATAACCGGCCACAACTTCAGGATCTACAGGGAGACCTTTCAGATGATCAAAAGTAAAGAGGTTCTCGGCGGAAAGATAAACGCGGAGATTGCTGATCTTAGCCTTTTTGAGAAGGGCCTGAGGGATTGTATAGCCCAGAGTGACATTCTTGAGTCTCAGGTAAGCCATATTGAGGAGGTACCTGTCACTTACCATCATATTGAAGCCGTTGGTACCGTTACCCATATTATAGGCGCGAGGATAGAATGCATCATAATTGGAATCTATGACATTTCCATTCTCGTCAAACTCCTCATACCAGAAATCATTGGCGAATGTGGCTGCCATGGAACCGTCAGAAGAGTTGTATCCCGCAAGAGTAAGGGAAGAAGATCCCCACATATCACGCTTTCCGATACCCTGGAAGAACATCGAGAAGTCGAATCCCTTCCAAGCTGCGTCGATTCTGAAGCTGTATTCATAACGAGGAGTGGTGTTTCCGATAATATCGAGGTCACCGTGATCTTCCACAGTTTCCTTGCCCTTGTCGAGGACACCATCACCGTTCAGATCCTTGTACTTCACATCGCCCGGACCGAACATTATGGCACTTGACGCATTGTATCTGCCCTGAAGCGGAGTGCTGGCGTCACTATATTTATAGTGAGCGTATTTGTAACCATCCGGGTTGCTGGCGTCATTTGCAGCCACTTTGATGAGATTGCCATTGGCGTCACGCTCGAAATCACTGTTCTGATAGAGTCTGTCGACCCTGAAACCCCAGATTTCACCATAATGCTTGCCTACATACCAGTCGGAGATGCTGGTTGTCGTTCCATATTTGGTGATTTCGGTAAGTGCGTCTGCGATGGATGCATTCAGGGTGAGGCTGAGTCCATTGTCAAATACGTGGCCGTAATTGACAGTAAGTTCCCAACCGTCTGTCTGCAGAGAGCCATAGTTACCCTTCGGTGCGGAGGTTCCATAAGTGTAGGATACGCCCGGACCCGGAACGATCATACCGTTGGTCTTTCTTCTGTACCAGTCGAAGGTGATGTCGAATGCGTGGAAGAGAGACAGATCGACTCCAAAGTCGAGAGTTTCGATTTCCTGCCAGGTAAGAGAAGATGATACTGCGGCAGGTGTGCCGTAATAAGTATCTTTCTGACCATTGTGAATCCAGGTTGATGTCGTGCCGCTCATAGTAGGAAGGTACATCGAACTTGCGACGGACTGGTCGCCGATGCTACCCCAGGATGCGCGAAGCTTGAGATTGTTCATCACGGATTTGACAGGTGCCATCCAAGGCTCCTCAGTCACACGCCATCCGGCGGATACGGACGGGAACCACATCCATTTAAGATCTGTAGGGAATTTGGAGGAACCGTCGTAACGGAGGTTCGCTTCAAGGAGATATCTCTCCTTCAGGTTATAGTTGATTCTTCCGAAGAAACCGAGGGTAGAATTCCAGGAATAGTCTCCGCCAGAAGTCTGTGTACCTGTAGCAAGTGAGAACTGTGGATTTTCATAATCCATCAGGGCCATTTTCTGGCTCCAGTTGCTTGTGTATTTGTAGGATACGCTCTGAGCACCGAGCATGAAGTCGAGCTTGTGAACGTCAGCGAAGTCGAGAGAATAAGTCGTGGTGAGATTTATGGTCTGACGCTGAGATGAAGATGACGACTGATATACGTGGTCGATTCCGCTTCCGATAGAAGTGTAGTATCCAGGAAGGAATGCCCTGTCTTCAATTACATTCGCCATTCCGTTATAGTCGCTCCAGTAATTGGTCACGGTCTTTACATTTCCGTTGTCATCCGTGAGGACGGAAGGTGTGGACCATGTGTCGCCCGCATAGAAACGTGTTCCCGGCCTGTAACTTGTGTACTCCTGGTCAGCATAAGTATAATCGAAGTTGATATCCCAGTTCTTGAGAGGAGTGATGGTCGTTCCAGCATTGACACTTGTGTAGTGAGTCTTGTTGGATGCTGTATTGGAAGCTGAAGCTTCGAATACAGGACCGCGGAGGGAATAACCGTTCGAGTCTTTCAGGATGTTAGGAATGGTAGGTCCCCAGCGGTAGAGGTACAGCCACATATCGGAGTTGCCCACTGCGGTGTTGTATGCCCAACGTTTGTTTGTCTGGGTGAACATAATACCTGAATGAAGAGAGAGCCAGTTGTTAACCTTGGTATTTATTCTGACATTTGCATTCCACCTGCTGTAGTCATCGTGCTTCGCCGGCTTCATCATACCCTGCTGATCCATGTAGGCGATACTCATGTTGTAATCAGTATTGCCGCGCTTTCCGGCAACAGAGAGATTGTGTGTGGTGGTCGGAGCGTTTTTGCGAACCATATAATCCTGAGGATCATATGTTCTGACACCGTAGACTCTGTTACCATCGTAATAATAGTCGCGGCCATATACCATCGGGTCATTCGGCTTTACAGTGTCACCGAACTTCTCCTGCCAAGCGACGGCGGCCTGCCAGCTGTTGCGGGATACGTACCAAGGGTAGCCTGCAAGAGTGCTTCCAGTCCTTTCGAATGCCTGAACAGTATAATGCATACCGTTTACTCCTGCCATTTCATAAGGCTTGGCCAGATTCTGGAATGAAAGATTTCCGGAATATGTCACATTTACCTTGCCTTCCTCCTTTGCGCCCTTCTTCGAAGTGATAAGGATTACGCCGAATGCAGCCTTTGCTCCATAAATGGAAGCGGATGCGGCATCCTTGAGGACTGAGATGGACTCGATGTCGTCAGGATTGACGATCTGGATGGACGGAATCTCCACGTTGTCGAGAAGAATGAGAGGGGAAGAACCTCCGTTTATGGATGCAAACTGTCCGCGGATGCGAAGAACCGGTTCTGCTCCCACTTCTGACGATGTGAGACGGACGTTAAGACCCGCAGCAGCACCCTGAAGGCCACGGCCGACGTCAGCGATAGGGCGGCTTTCCAGAGCTTTCCCCACATTGACAGAAGCCACGGCACCGGTAAGGTTTTCTTTCTTCTGGGTACCGAAACCTACAACAACGGCGTCGCTGAGGAATTCAGCATCTTCTTCAAGGACGATTCTCATAGAACTTGCAGCCTTGAGAACCTTGGACTTGTAGCCGACGAAAGTGATTTCGAGAGATGCACCTTCCTTTACACGAAGGGTAAACCCTCCGTCAGGATCGGACATGGTACCGTTAGTCGTGCCTTTCTCCACGATGCTGGCACCCACAACACTCTGCCCCTGAACATCAACGATTTTACCCGTAACATTCAGGTTCTGAGCCATCGCCATTCCCAGCGTGAGGAAAAGCGATATGGTTGTCACAAGAATGCGACATATCAGATTAGAACCTTTCATAAATGAAATTTTAAGTTTTAATATAACTAAGCTAAACTGTTTTAGTGTCCAATGTGGATTGCAAATATATCTAATTTATCTGGATTTTCTAATTATTTTTTGTAAAAACTTGAAGAAATTGCACAAAATTTCATCAATCCGTTAGGATTTGCCGGCAGTTCTGCAAGGAAACACCTAAAAACAGCGCGCAGTACACAAGAGGTCGGAATATGCGAACGTCGGGATTGGACGCTTCGGCAGAAGCGGCCGCGAAGAATCTGAGAGATTCACAGATGCGGGCGAGTGCGTCTGAGTCTTGCGTACGCTCCCGGCGGCGGCTTCTTTCAGACAGCCGCAAAATCGCAACTTCTTTGAAGAGACAACGCCCGAAATTGGAATTTCTTTAAAAACACTCAAATTCTTCAAGAGGGCTGAAAGGTTATAGCCTCCTCAACGGCCGAGCGACAATGTGTTTTCTTACAGAAGTTTGCTGATTTTTTTATGAAATGATACGATTGTCGTGGCATCGTTTTAAAAATTACCTTAAAAACGAGGGAGTTTCAAATTGTTTGGCTATATTTGTCGGACATCACACATACTGAAACAGTTTAGTTCAGCTATATTAAAACTTAAAATTTCATTTATGAAAGGTTCTAACAAACTATGTCGCCTCATAGTCGCGACACTCGCGCTGTTCCTCTCGTTGGGATTGGCAATGGCGCAGAACCAGAACGTCACGGGTAAAGTCGTGGATGTTCAGGGTCAGGGCATCGTAGGAGCCAGCATCGTGGAAAATGGCACGATGAACGGTACTATGACAGACCTGGACGGAAACTTTACCATCAGCGTAAAATCTGGAGCTACGCTTGAATTCTCCTGCGTAGGCTACGTTTCCCAGTCTCACAAGGCTACCGCATCAATGCACATCTTCCTCGCCGAGGATGCCGAAATGCTGGAAGGTGTAGTCGTTACCGCCCTCGGTATCAAGCGTGAGAGAAAATCCCTCGGTTATGCAGTCGAAGACATCGGCTCCACCGAACTTATGAAGAACAAGACTGCAAATGCCATCAGCTCCCTTTCCGGTAAGATCGCAGGTGTGAACATCACCCAGACTTCCGGTGCAGCCGGTTCCGGTGCGCAGATCATCCTCCGCGGTGGTACATCAGGATCCGAGAGCCGTGACAACCAGCCTCTCTTCGTTGTGGACGGCGTCATCTACGATAACTCATCGCAGGTAGTCGGAAACTCCGCATTCGACGGACAGGGCTCAGCCTATTCCACATCTTCTAACCGTATTATGGATATCAACCCTGAGGATATCGAGAATATGTCCATCCTCAAGGGCCCTGCAGCATCCGCTCTCTACGGTTCCCGCGCTGCGAACGGCGTCGTACTCATCACCACCAAGAAGGGTAAGGACGGCGTAGTCGAGGTGAACCTGAACAGCAAATACATCACATCCTGGGCCAAGTCTCTTCCTTCCACTCAGACCGAGTACAAGAGAGGTTATATGGAGGATCTCTACGATGCCAACGGAAATTACACCGGAACTTCGTTCAATGACTTCGCTTACAACTCCTGGGGCGAGAAGGTTTCCGCAGGCACACAGATCTATGACAATATAGGCAATTTCTTCGCTCCTGCAGGCACCTGGGACACCAACCTCAGCATTTCCGGCGGCCATCAGGACAGCAACTTCTTCCTCTCCGCTTCGAACTATTCTCAGGACGGTATCGTTCCTACCACCGGTTACGACAAGACCACCTTCCGCTTCAACGGCGAGCAGAAGTTCAAGATGTTCACATTCAGCGTGAACACCGCCTATTCAAAGGCTCACACAGACCGTACCCTTACTTCCGGCGGTCTCTACGGCTCGTCAGGTACCGGTACCCTCGGAGCTGTATATATGTGGTCCCCTACCGATGATATGACTCACTGGAAGAACGATGACGGCAGCCGCTACCGTATGTTCGGCGACCGTCTCGATCCTTGGGATGAAAGAGACAACCCTTACTGGATTCTGAACAAGAACAGCTATCAGGATGATACCGAGCGTTTCACCGGATCCATCAATGTCCGTGCGGACATCGCCAAGTGGCTCTTCATCAACTACCGTGCAGGTGTCGACACCTACAGCACAGTTAACGCCACCCGCATCGCTCCTGAAGGCGCGATCAAGCAGGTTTGGCAGAGCGGTATGATGAGTGACAACACCCTCAAGTACACCTACCTCTCCCACAACCTTATGATCAATGCCAGCCAGTCCATCGGCGACTTCCACGGCAACCTTATGGCAGGTATGCAGACGGATAACACCACTACCGACCGCAACTACAAGATGGCCTGGAACTTCGAAGTCCCTGACTTCTACTCTTACGCAAACGCCACCACCGACAACAAGAAATTCCAGCACTCCGCTTCACAGAAGCGCCTGGTCGGTGTATTCGGTGAAGTACGTCTCGACTGGAAGAACACCATCTTCCTCTCCGCCACCGGCAGAAATGACTGGACTTCCACACTTCCTGTGGAGAACCGCTCATACTTCTATCCATCAGTCAGCGGATCCTTCGTATTCACGCAGCTTCTTCAGGATATGGGCGTAATGTCAGACGATGTGCTCACATTCGGTAAGCTCCGTGCATCCTGGGCCAAGGTAGGTAAGGATACCGGCGCTTATGAAACCAACACATCTCTCTGGCCTGTAGGAACTTATCTCGGAGGAAAGACCGGTATCGGCGCTACCTGGACCAGAGGTAACCCATACCTCCTCCCTGAAATGAGTAAGTCTTCTGAAATCGGTCTCGAACTCCGCTTCTTCCAGAACAGACTCAAATTCGACGTGGCTTACTACACGAACGACTCCTATAACCAGATCCTCAGTCCTCGCGGACCTCAGTCCACAGGTTACATCTTCTGCTCCATCAATGCAGGTAATGTATACAACAAGGGTATAGAGCTCTCCATCTCCGGAACTCCGATCGAGACCAAGAACTTTATTTGGGAATCCTCTCTCAACGTAGCCGGCAACAGGGGTACGATGGACGGTCTGCCAGCAGGTATGGACGTTATGTATGTAACTGATGTTCAGTATGGCAGCGCGAAGGCAGCTTCATTCTCAGGCGGTAACTTCATGGCTATCTCCGGTGCAGAATGGGCCAGAACGAAGAACGGCGACCTTATCCTGGACAAGAACGGTATGCCTACACAGAGCGCATCTACATCCCTCCAGGTCGGAAACCGTGAATCCAAGTTCACCGGCGGTTGGAACAACACCTTCACCTGGAAGAATCTCACATTCGATATGCTGTGGGAGTTCCGCGTCGGCGGTGACGTATTCAACGGAACCAAGTATGCTATGACCCTCGCAGGTACCAGCAAGTTCTCCGGCGATGTCCGCAACGAGCCTCTTACCATCACCGGTGTTCAGGCAGTCAGCGGCTCGGGCGACGATACCGTTTACTCCGATCCTCAGACTTACACCTGGGAGCCAGATAAGGTTTACGATTTCAACGGCTCCAAGATGCTTGGCTACAACATCATCAAGAACTACTACACAGGTGCTTACAATTACGAGACCGCTAACTGGATCACCACTGTGAACTCTCTGCGTCTGCGTACACTCTCCCTCTCCTACACTCTTCCTAAGAAACTTCTTGAGAAGACCAAGGTCATCAAGAGAGCATCCATCTCGGCTATCGCCAACAACCTCCTTCTCTTCACCAACTATGAGGGAGATCCTGAGGTTGCAGCTTCCGGTGCAGGCCGTGGCGGTTCTTCATCCGTCGGCTTCGACTACTGCGGTGTTCCTGCAGTTTCAAGCTTCACATTCGGTGTCAACCTTACATTCTAGGCAGTCACAACCATATAAACAATTCAGAATATGAAATTCATTAAATACATATTATTGACCGGCTCCGTCCTGGCTGCGCTGTCTCTTGTTTCCTGCAGTGAGTGGCTTGACGTGAATACCGATCCGGAGAACCCGACACTGGAGTCTGCGGAATATCAGCTGGAATTGGCTCACTGCCAGTTCTACACGAACAGCGCCCAGCAGTTTGCGAACTGGCGTTCATCTATGGCTATGGGTGACTGGACACGCTATAACGGCGGCGGTACCTATTTCAATATGTCCATCTGGTATCCTACCACCAGTATCGTTACGACTCCATACCAGTGGTTCTTCGTAGGTGCAGGTGCTACAGTAAAGGATATGTACACCAAGGCTATGGCTGCCGAGAACTGGCACTATGCCGGAGCTGCCAAGCTCATCTACGCTTATGGCTATATGCTTATGGCTGACCTCTATGGTGAAATGCCTTATACTGACGGTCTCGGCGAAAACGCCATCCCTACCTATGATACAGGAAAGACCATCTATCTGGGCTGTCTTGCTGACATCGACGAGGCTATCGAACTCCTTTCCAAGAGCATTGACGTCAGCCTCCCGGCTCTCTCAGTGGGAGACTCCTGGAACAACGGTGACACAGGCAAGTGGATCAAGCTCGCCAATCTCCTGAAGGCCCGCTGGATAAACAAGCTCATCAAGAAGGGTGACGGCAACTATCTCGAGGGCAAGTACGATGCCACCACTATCCTCGACTGCCTCTCCAAGGCTATGACCAGCAATGCTGACAACACCATCGTGAACCACACCGACGACAACGGTACCACACACGACAACCTGGGATGGGATGAGCCTGTAGACTATTCTCCTCTCTATTCTGTCTGCGGTATGAACGGCGGATATATGGTTACCAAGGTGCTTTATGACAACCTCACCAACTTCGCAGGCTGCGGCATCGAGGACCCGCGTGCAGACCACGTCATTCCTTGGGCCAAGTCAAGCAAGAGCGCAAGCACTCCGGCCGAAATCAAGTGGAACGAGAACGGTACCTGGCGTCGCTCTCTCGGTGTGGACCTCCAGTCCAATATCGTAAGCGCCGGCGGTCCTCTCCGTGCCAGCTACAATGCTGAAAAGCATTTCTATATTAACAGTGACAATACCGAGCGTCTCGGCGATACCGTATACGTAGAGTGCACCTCCACTTCCAAGGGCTATGCGGCTGCGAAGAGCCTTCTCTACCAGCGCGGTGGAGTCGACGGTTCTGAAGAGTCCGGTTCATTCTACACCAGAGTGTCTTCTCCTACCTATGTGGGCACATATATGGAGGCTTGCTTCATCAAGGCTGAAGTCCTCTTCAGAAAGGGTGACAAGGCGGGCGCCTACACAGCTTACAAGGAAGGCGTAAAGGCTTCTATGGAGCTTATGAACGAGAAACTCAACAAGTGGGTTTCCGAGGATGCAACTCTTGCCAGCTGTCCATCATTCACCCCTATGGCTCAGGCAGATATCGACAACTATCTGGCCAAGGGTATCGGCACAGCCGCAGACCTGACTCTCGGACACATTCTTACCCAGAAGAGACTTGCTCTGCACTTCTCAGTGGAAATCTGGAACGATATGCGCCGCTACGACTACAATACCGATTACTTCTTCGGTTGGGAGGTTCCTGCATATCACGCACTCAGCGCAGGTGCCACAAAGGCTATTCCTGAGGGCAAGCAGTTCCGCCGCTGGGCTCAGTGCTCACACGAGACCAACTACAACACCGACAACCTCCAGGCCATCGGTAATGAGGTTCCGGGTGCGGATATGTCATTCGTGAAGAACGGAAAGTCCTGCTGGAATCTTAAGGATGATGTCTGGACCATCAATGTCTGGTGGGATTCAGACCAGCAGTAAACTCGTATTTACAATCTGATAAAAAAGGAGGGCCCCCGGACGGGAGCCCTCCAATTTTTTCTCTGAGCGAATGTGTGACACAAAAATTGGCTGGCGAATTTTCGCCAGCCAATTCAGTGGTATTCAAGCTCGTCCATTTTTAAATGATATGATGGACGAAGCTGCGGGACTGCGGTTAAGCCTTCGGGAAGAGGATCCAGCAGATGAGGTATGCGAGCAGTCCGACGCCGCAGAAGAGGACGAGCACAAGCCAGATGATGCGTACGATAGTAGGGTCGATTCCCAGATACTCAGCGACGCCGCCGCATACGCCGGCGATCTTCTTGTTTGATGAAAGTGCGATTTTCTTTGCCATATTCTATTGATTTTGAGTTTTCCGAGGACAAAAGTACGAAAAAAAATAATATACTATATCTTCAGCTTGATTCCGAAATGCACGAGCAGCTGAGCGAGCCAGATGCAGAGCAGGGAGAAGAGGAAACATTTCGCGACGCCGACCCAGCCGCAGAGCCACTCAGGAATGGACGGCGAGATGAAAATCCACAGCGCGAGGAAGATATAAGGCATCATATAGACGGTGAGCGTCGCGGTCCCGGCCGGACGGAAAGGCGCAAACCAGCGCACCAGCCCGTGCTCCTCCAGAACCCGGAGCAATGTGTACAGCGCAATGGAAAGCGCAGTCACATAGAAGCACCACGGAAGGGTGCCGAGATTCTTCGAAGTGATCCACCACCTGTGCGACAGCACCCCGAGAGAGAGCAGCGCGAAAGCGGCCACGAGAGAGAAGCCGACTCTCTGCCATTCAGGACGTTCGCGAAGCTTCAGGTCGCAAAGCGAGAGAAGCACGCCACCCATCGCCATCAGCGGACCGGAGCCTTCGCTAAGATGCAGAGCCTGAGCGAAATTCGTAATGAGATTATCGCTGTCGATGAGAGCCGAGCCGCCCCTCAGCGGATTCGTCACCACATTCACGACCACGAGCGCGAGCCAGACCAGAGGCAGCACCCAACGCTTCCCGCGGCAGAAGACATACACCGTCGCGCAGAAGAGATAAGCCCAGCCGATGAGTCCCAGAATGCCCCACCAGCTCGCGTGCATCAGACTCCCGTCGGAGCGCCTGTAGGTCAGGGCGAGGAATGTCAGGCAGGCCGCGCCCAGCGCGACCAATGCTTTCCTCCACCTGAAATCCTTCGGGTACTGGTTCCAGACCAGGAAGAAACCAGCCAGCATTATAAGATAGTAAAAGCCTCTGCTGTAGCCGAATACAGGAGCGAAATCACTTCCGCCGTTCACGGTGAAGACTCCCATCACCAGCAGGGCGAAGCTGCGCGAAAGGATATGTCCCAGCGTGGATTCTCCGCTCAGACCCTTTGCGTAGCGGCGCTCGATGGCATAGGGAATCGACATTCCCATCGCGAAAAGAAACATAGGGAACACGATGTCCGAGAGCCCCATTCCGTCCTCGTAGGTGTCCGTGTGGCACAGCCAATGCGGGACGTCCAATACAGTCCAGAATTCGTTCACTGCGACCATAAGGAACATCGTCAGTCCCCGCAGCATATCTATGGCGCCGTTGCGCCTGCCCAATAACTCTGTATTCATATAAAAAGCAGTTTCTGACAAAGGTACAAAAAAAGAGGCCCCGTTCGGAGGCCTCTCGCAATATATAAACAGTAATTATTTCTGTTCACGGATGTCCAGCTGAAGTTCATCGAGCTGAACCTGGTCAATCTGAGAAGGAGAATCGATCATCACGTCGCGGCCCTGGTTGTTCTTAGGGAAGGCGATATAGTCACGGATGGTCTCCTGACCGCCGAAGAGGGCGCATACGCGGTCGAAACCGAATGCGAGACCTCCGTGAGGCGGAGCGCCGAACTTGAAGGCGTTGATGATGAAGCCGAACTTGTATTCAGCCTCCTCCTCTCCGATGCCGAGAACCTCGAACATACGCTTCTGCATATCTGCATTGTGGATTCGGATGGATCCGCCGCCGAGCTCGGTTCCGTTAAGAACGAAGTCATAGGCATTTGCACATACCCTTTCGAGATCTTCCTTCTTATCGGAATAGAACCATTTCTCGTGCTCAGGCTTAGGGGCGGTGAACGGATGATGCATAGCATAGAAGCGGCCGTCCTCCTCGCTCCATTCGAGCAGAGGGAAGTCCACGATCCAGAGCGGAGCGAAGACCTTAGGGTCACGGTAGCCAAGACGGCCACCCATCTCGATACGCAGTACGCCGAGCTGGGTCTGAGTCTTGCGCTTAGGACCGCAGAGAACCAGAATGAGATCTCCCGGATTGGCCGAGACGCCTGCGGCGATGGCCTTCAGATCCTCCTGAGAGTAGAACTTGTCGATGGAAGACTTGAACGAGCCGTCTGCGAGGCACTTGATGTACACGAGGCCTTTGGCGCCCACCTGCGGACGCTTTACCCACTCGGTGAGCTCATCGGTCTGCTTGCGGGTGTACTCGGCGCAGCCCTCAGCCGCGATGGCACCTACGTATTCAGAGGAGTCGAACACGCTGAAATTGTGGCCCTTGACCTGAGAAGTAATCTCGTGAATCTTCATTCCGAAGCGGACGTCCGGCTTGTCGGAGCCGTAATTGTCCATCGCGTCATACCAGGTCATACGAGGAAGCGGGGAAGGAATCTCAACTCCGATGGCGTTGCGGAACATCTCGCGCATCATTCCCTCGAACATATTCAGGACGTCCTCCTGCTCCACGAACGACATTTCGCAGTCGATCTGGGTGAACTCAGGCTGGCGGTCTGCACGAAGGTCCTCGTCACGGAAGCAGCGCACGATCTGGAAGTAGCGGTCGTAGCCGGCCACCATAAGGAGCTGCTTGAAGGTCTGAGGAGACTGAGGCAGGGCGTAGAACTGGCCCGGGTTCATACGGGAAGGCACGACGAAGTCGCGGGCGCCCTCAGGAGTACTCTTGATGAGATACGGAGTCTCGATCTCCATAAATCCCTGTTTATCCAGGTAATTGCGAACCTCCTGGGCGAGACGGTGGCGAAGTGCCAGGGCTCTCTGGAGAGGCGGACGGCGGAGGTCCAGGTAACGGTACTTGGCACGGATGTCCTCGCCACCGTCACTGACTTCCTCGATGGTGAACGGAGGAGTCACCGACTTGTTCAGAACGGTGATGGATGAGAGCTTAATCTCGATCTCGCCCGTATCCATCTTCGCATTTTTGCTCTGACGCTCGATGACCTCGCCTGTAGCCTGGATCACGAACTCCCTTCCGAGAGCGGATGCGGTTTCCTGAAGAGCGGCGTCCGAAGCATCCACAACGAGCTGTGTGATGCCATAACGGTCGCGAAGGTCGATGAATGTCATTCCGCCGAGCTTGCGGGTCTTCTGAACCCAGCCGGCCAGCGTTACTTTCTTTCCTTTGTCGGCGATACGAAGTTCGCCACAAGTGTGTGTTCTGTACATCTTATTTTTTTAATTACCAAAGGTGGCCCTTTGAGAGGCCACCTTGAATTCTATTTCAGCAAAGACTAGTCCTCGTCCTTCTCCTGAGCTGCGTAATCAGCGAGGAGCTTGGTCTGGACGTCTCCAGGAACCGGCTGATAGTCAGCGAACTCCATTGTGAAGGTGGCTGAACCGGAAGTGATGGAGGAGAGGGTAGTCGAGTAGCGGTAGAGCTCTGCGAGCGGAACTCTTGCCTTGAGGACTGAGAATCCGCCGTCTGAACCGAGGTCTCCGAGGATACCGCGACGGTTCTGGAGGTCGGACATACAGGCGCCCTGATACTCTGCAGGGGTGAGAACCTCGACATTGTAGATAGGCTCGAGGATCTTAGGACCTGCGAGACGGAAGGCCTCCTTGAAGGCGTTGCGGCCTGCAATGATGAAGGCGATTTCCTTGGAGTCTACCGGGTGCATCTTACCGTCATATACGAATACGCGGATGTCGCGGGCGTAGGAACCTGTGAGAGGGCCTTCGGACATCTTCTCCTTGATACCCTTGAGGATGGCCGGCATAAAGCCGAGATCGATGGCACCGCCGACTACGCAGTTGTAGAACTCGAGTTTGCCGCCCCACTCAAGCTCGGTGATATCCTGAGTCTTGATATTCAGCTGGGTATCCTTGCCGTCGATCTTGAACTTGGTGTTCAGCTCGCCTTCTGCAGGACATACGAGGAGGTGTACCTCACCGAACTGACCGGCGCCGCCTGACTGTTTCTTGTGACGGTACTGTGCGGTAGCGACCTTGGTGATGGTCTCGCGGTAAGGAACCTTCGGAGCGAAGAGTTCTACCTCCACACCGAACTCATTGGTAAGGCGCCACTTGACGATATTGATGTGCTGCTCGCCGTTGCCGCTGAGGATGGTCTGACGGAGCTCCTTGGAGTACTCTACGATGACGGTAGGATCCTGGAAGGAGATCTTCTTCAGAGCGTCGCCGAGCTTCTGCTCGTCGGTCTGGTTCTTCGCCTTGATGGCGCAGCGGTACTTAGGTGCAGGATATTCGATCTTGTCGTAAACGAGACCGGAACCGATGGCTGAGAGGGTAACGTTCACCTTGCCGTTCTTGAGCTTTACGACGCAACCGAGGTCGCCTGCGTGAAGCTTGGTGACAGGCTCTTTCTTCTGGCCTGCGACAGCGTAAAGTGCAGAGAAGCGCTCCTTGTTTCCAGTAGCGGCATCTTCATAATCCACACCTGTGGTAATCACGCCGCTCATAACCTTGAAGAAGGAAACTTCGCCGAGGTGAGGCTCCACGTCGTTCTTGTAGATGAAGAGGGAAGCCGGATCGTTCTCATTTCCCTTAGGAGCCGGTGCCATATCCCTTGTGAACTCGAGGAGTCTCTTGATGCCCACGTCCTTCTTTGCGGATACACAGAATACAGGATAAGCCTGACCTGCATTGTAACCTGCTGCAAGACCCTTTACAATCTCCTCAGCTGTGAGGTCACCCTCCTCGAAGTACTTCTCCATCAGAGCCTCGTCGAACTCTGCAGCCTTCTCAACGAGTTCAGCGTGCATCGTCTCGGCCTGGTCGGCGTACTCTGCAGGAATATCGCTTTCCTCGCGGTTGCCGTTCTGGTCCTTGTAGTGATAATATTTCATCTTAAGGACATCCACGAAGGTGTCGTATCCTGTTCCCGGGTTAACAGGGAACTGGATGAACACAGGCTTGGCGCCGAAGTCCTCCTTCAGTGCGTGCTGGATGGCATCCCAGTCAGCCTTCTCGCTGTCGAGCTGGTTAACTGCAAGCATAAGAGGAAGCTTGGCCTTCGCAGCGTAGCGGTGGAAGATCTCAGTACCGACCTCAATGCCCTGCTGAGCGTTGATTACGAGGATACCGTTCTCGCAAACCTTGAATGCGGAGAATGCGCCGCCGCAGAAGTCATCTGCTCCCGGAGTATCTATCACATTGATCTTGATTCCTGCGAACTCTGCATAGAGCGGAGCTGCATAGATGGATCTCTGGTTGATCTTCTCGATCTCTTCGTAATCTGAGACTGTGTTCTTGTCTTCTACAGTGCCTCGGCGGTCGATGACTTTACCCTCGTAAAGCATGGCTTCAGCCAACGTGGTCTTACCGGATTTGGTGCTGCCGATAAGGACCACGTTGCGGATGTCTTTTGTGGTATATTCTTTCATTGCGTTATTAATTTTGATAAATTTTTATTCGTTTAAAAAAGCAATAGCTCGCGAAGTTATGTATTTTCTCAACCAATCGCAACGTCTCGTGCCCAAAATTCTCTATTTTTGTAATATGAAAGAAATCAGATTGCTCAATTATATGCACGAGGGGCTTCTGGAGGCCGGTTGTGACGAGGCGGGCCGCGGGCCTCTGGCGGGCCCGGTTTTCGCCGCCGCTGTCATTCTTCCGCCGGATTTCCATCATCCGAAGCTCAACGACTCGAAGAAGATGACGGCCCGCGACCGCTATGAGCTCCGCGAGGTCATCGAGCGCGAGGCTCTGAGCTGGGCGGTAGTGGCGGTGAGCGCGGAGGAAATCGACCGCATCAATATCCTCAACGCTTCGATAACCGGTATGCAAAGGGCTGTGGCCCAGCTAAGTACGAGGCCTGAATTTCTTCTCGTCGACGGCAACCGCTTCAAGCCTTTCGAGGACATTCCCTACGCGACAGTCGTTCACGGCGATGCGACCTACGCAAGCATCGCGGCGGCCTCGGTGCTTGCCAAGACTTGCCGCGACGACTATATGGTGCATCTCGCAGAGAAATACCCGCAGTACGGCTGGGAGCGCAATATGGGCTACCCCACCCCGGAGCACATCGAAGCCATCCGCAAGTACGGCTACACCCCCGAGCACCGCAAAAGCTTCCACCCGAAGCAGCTCGAACCTACACTGTTTTAAAATTGGACGGCTCCCCGCGGAGCCGTCCAATTAAGTATAACTATTTAACACACACGTCAGAATACGATGTCGTCGCCCTTGTAGAAGTCGAGCAGGCGCGAGGTCAGGAGGTACTCGTAGCGCGCCTTGACCAGGTCGGACTCGGCGGAGAGGTAGCGGGACTTCGACTCATTGAACTCCGTGATGCCCGCCTTGCCGTTCTCGTACTTCGCCTGCATCAGCGTGAACGCATCCAGCGCGCTCTCCATCGCCACCTCGCTGCTCTGCAGCTTCTCCTGCGCATTCACCGCGTTGTAGTACGCCTGCTGAATCTCCTTGTACAGAGACTTTTTCACGCTCTCGAGCTGCAGCTCCTGATTCGAGCGGTTAAGCCGTGCGAGTTTCACCTCGTTGCGCGTCGAGAAGGCCGAGAAAATCGGAATGTTCAGACTCAGACCGACGTACTGGGAGAAATTGTTCGAGAGCTGATTGAAGAATTTGTCGCTCGGATATCCGCTCGAGGTGTAGTAGTTCGTGCCAAGACCGCCGCTAAGCGAAAGCGTAGGCAGATAGGAACCCTTCGCCAGAGCGATGTTCGTGTCCATATAGTCCAGCATCAGTTCCTGCGACTTGACCGCCGGACGCACCTGCACGGCGCTCGCGTAGATATCCTCCGGAGTCTGCAGAAGCTTCGGCTCCAGGCTCCCCGCATCCGGGCGGACTATCTCAAATCCCTCGGGACTAGGCAGTTCCAGAAGCTGAGTAAGCTCCAGCACCGCTACCGCGAGATTACCCTCCGCCTGCGTGAGAGTCAGCTGACTCTGCGCCAGAGTGGCTTTCTGCGCCGACACCTCCGCGCCGCTCGCCTTGCCATTGCGTCGCATATCCTCCAGACGCTCCACCTGCTGCGAGTCGATATCTATCTGATTCTTAGCGACATCCACAATCTCGTAATTATAGAGCACCTGCGCGTACGCCTGAGCCACATTCACGCGTATATCGTCGCGAGCCTTCTCCAGATCCGCCGTCGCGGACTTCAGGCCGACTTCGCCCAGAGTGATGTTATTCTTAATCCTGAAGCCCTGAAACACAGGCAGCTGCGCGCCCAGACTGAACGAAGAACTCGTCGTGTTAGTGTTCGAATAAGTGTTGTCCGCCGTCAGACCGCGGCCGAAAGACATATTCTCCGAAGCGCTCGCGCTCAGCTGCGGGAGGCGGGAATTCTGAGCCGTATTCAGCTCTATCTCTTTCTGTTCCAGCGCATTCTCGCTCTGGCGAACCGTAATGCTATGCTCCAGCGCATAGTCGATGCATTCGCCCAGCGTCCATTTGCGGCCGGTCACTTCCTGACCGTCCAATCCTGTCCCGCCCATTATGGCCGCAACTGCGACCAATACAAAAGCTAACTTTTTCATATTCAATTATTCAATAACTCTGGAACCTCTGACTACATCTCCCTCCTTAAGACCTTCCTTCACCTCGATGGTCACGCCGTCGCTGAGACCGGTCTGCACCTGCGTGCGGGTGAAGCTGCCGTCAGCATTCTTCAGATAGACATAAGTATCCTCGCCCT
>CAVCSJ010000013.1:0-23269 GCA_963604895.1 bacterium | reverse complement strand
TTCGACCGCAGCTACTCCGAAAAGCCTTGCGTGCGCTGGGTTATCGAGAACGCCAGGAACTATTAACAAATTGGACGGCTCTTTCGAGCCGTCCAATTTCATTCTAATGTTACCGGGGAGCGGACTCCCCAGGCCCCTTGGGTCGCACGCTCCTTAATATTTGTAGGTTTTCAGCAGCTGGGCTCCGACGGAGCCGTAAGGGATGCGCAGGTGGCGGCCCTGATGATCTTCGTCACCGTTAAGGCGGCGCAGGGAGTGCATTGAAGAGTCTGTGACTTCGTCAATGCTCAGAATTCCCACGTGCCCATTGCCGTCGGCAGGAGTCATCGTTGCGACACAGGATGTGCCGAGAAACAGCAGACCCTGTTCATCCAGATCTAGGATGAGAAATGCTCCCTCACCCCATTTATCTGTCTGATTATGAACGGGACACCAGGAAATGGTGCCGTCGTGGCGGCAGGTGAAATGAACATCGCCCACAGTGATTTCCGCCTGAGGATTCTCAGCGCTCACGAGTACTCCGTACACTTTGCCTTCAGCCTGTTTCTGAGCTATAAGCGGAAGGAAACTATGCAATAACTTATATGCCTCTGCCGTAGGCTGGGGATTGTTGTCAATGGAGAACGGAGAAAATCCTATCGCCGCGTGACGTCCGAGAGCGTAAAATACTCTCGCGGCATTCTCGGAGCATTGCTGGATTTCTGGGATAAAGAGCTGATTTTCAGGCTTTGCGTACTTGGCTATCCATTCAGAGAATCCTGGATCATAGATATCAGGAGAAATCAGATCGATGCTCGGAGCCTCGGCCTTCCAGATATCCATCAGATGGTCCAGAGGGCCCGCCGCAGGATAGTCTCCCGGCTTGCGGCCACGGGAATTCAGCGCGACATTGACATACATAGGTATGTCATACTCAGCCTTTCCGGCCTTCGCGACAGCTTCCGCATAGCGGGCATAGTATGTCGCCTGGAACTTCTCCTGCTCATAGATATCGTCTCCGTGCCATTTACCCTTCTTCCAGGCCTTCTGGGCCGTTTTGCCGAACTCGCGCGCTCCGCCGAGAAGGCCTATCTCGTTCTCCACCTGAACCATCAGCACAGTCCCGATCTCGCCGTCCGAGAGCCGCAGATGCTTCATAAGTGATGCAAATGCCTTGCAGTCAGCTTTCTGAGCTTCCGGACAGAAAGCAGAAATAATCTCCTGGACATTTCCGTCCTTGTCCTGGGCAAGCGCGAAGCGGCTGCCGAAACCTTTCTTTACCCAAGCCGGTGTATAGCAGGACATTGAGTTTTTCCAGGTTCCGAACCAGAGAAGTATCAGATGCAGATCGTGGCTGCGTGCGCTTTCGAGAAGATAGTCCACGGAAGAGAAATCGAATTTACCTTCTTCAGGTTCAATCAGTTCCCAATAGACGGGAGCCAGAACGGTGTTAAGCCCGGCGTCGCGCATAACTGCCCAGGAGTCCCGCATATCCATATACTCGGAGCTCGAAGCGCTCGAGTTTGCGAGTTCTCCGCCGAGAACAATATAGGATTGGCCGTTCAGCATAAGCTGGACGGCCTGATTATTCTTCTGAAGCTTGACAGGTTGCGCAGTCAGAGTCAGGGCGCCGAGCGAAATTGCGGCAAAAAGTGTAATTAGTTTCTTCATAATCAAAAAAGAAGGCGGCTTTTTCCGAAGCCGCCTTCGCGAAGTTAATAGCTATAGTTATTAATTATACACTATTCTTCCTCCTGGTATGGATAGATGCCGGCAAGCTCGCAGAGGTAAACGTAGAGGGCCTCGTAAGCAGGCTTCTTCGTGTACTTGTTGCCTGACCAGAGCAGAGGCTGATTGTCCTCGCCTACCCAGGAATCCTTGTCATTGATGCCCCAGATGGTGATACCGCCTCTCTGAGCAGCAGGAACAAGCTCGATGTACTTCTCAAAGATGAACTTGTAGAGCGCGGCCTGAGCCTCAGTATCCGTACACTTGATGTCAAGCTCGGAAATGCGGACCATCTTACCGGTGGCTGCAAGTTCAGTGAGAGAAGCCACAATCTTGTCCTCAAGACCTTCAGTAGCCATATCAAGATGCATCTGAGTACCTACGCCTGTAACCTGAGGATTGCCCTTCGCATACTCGCAGAGAGCGGCACGCTTGGACGGAGCAGTCTCAAGATTGTAATCGTTGATATAGAGGTCAGCCTTCTTGCCATAGAGTTTGAGAGCATCCGTAGCATAAGCGAAAGCCTTGTCAGTGAAGTTCTTGCTTCCTCCGAGATAATCGCCCCAGATGAAGATATTGTCACCGGTGGTATTCTCTCCGCTGCGGAAATTGCCGCCGTCGGTGAACACCTCATTCATAACGTCCCAGCCGTATACATCGAAATGCTCAACCATTCCGTAGACGAAATTCTTGTAGGCAAAATCAAGAGCGTCAGCTGCGAGTTCGCCGTCAAGCTTGTTCGTGCTCTCGAACTCTGCGGAAGCTGCCTTGCGAGGAGCAGGACGCTTCCAGCTGAAATACTTGCCATAACCGCGGGCTGCCTTGGCTGCCTGGGCGGAAGTGCCCACAGGGTAGATCTGGAAGCAGTCGATCGTTATGACATTGGCGGAACCGCCGCCATAGAAAGCTACCTGAATCTCGGTCTGTGTGTCCTCTGTGGTGAAGTCAAGATACTGCTGTGTCCAGTCGGTTCCCATCTTGTCGTACTGGCCGTAAGCTGAACTCTTGTACTGCGTGCTCGCGCCGCCGCGGATGTCGATCTGCATATCCACGTCAGCCGCATCGGCCTTGGCCTGCCATGCGATGCGGTAAGTCTGGCCTGCCTCCACAGGGTATTTCTTGGAAACGAGCTGGATGTCCCAGGCGTTCGAAACGCTGCCTGCGGAATTGTCCATACGGACAGCCTGCTTGCCGTGGTGAGCGTCGGAAACGAATGACACATAGTCAGGACCGTTCACCTGCCAGCCTGCAGAAACCATAGCTGCAGCGTCTGCATAGCTTTCGAAATCGCCGTCGTCAACGACAGAGGACTTCTCGATGCAGCTCTCCACAGGAGTAGGATAGAACTGAACATCATCGATATGATATGTACCTGTAGAATATGCGCAGTCGAGAACGATCTGACACTCGCTTGCCCCGTCAGGAGCCACTTCGTCGAGATAGAGGAACTGCCACTTGTCGGTTATGCCCGGAATCTGCTTGTAATTAGTGCCTGTGTCCCATTTAAGCTCGGCCTGAATGGTGTCGGCTCCGTCAGGAGACTTAACCCACATACCGAAACGGTAGGACTGTCCGGCAACGACCTCCATCTTGTTGTTGAAGGCCACCTGAACGTGCCAGGCGTCGCCGCCGCTGTATCCTGTAGCGGTATTGTCCACTACGAGAGCGTGGAGGGCCGAGTGAACGGCGTCCTTGTTGGCTCCGATTTCAGGCTCGTTCCTGGAAACTACGGAAGCGTAGTCAGAACCGTTCCAGATGCCGTAGGCGCCATCTGTTTCGAAGTCGCCGCCGACGAGGAGGTTGGTCTTGTCTATATAATTGGTATAGTCGCCGTCATAGATGGCCTCGAAAATCTGGAAGTCATCGATATAGTAGCAGACTGCGGCTGTACCGCCGTAGAATGCAACGCTGAGGCTTGTGCCTGCCTCGACAGTATAGTCGAGGTACTGGTAGGTCCAGCTTGTGCCCATCTTGTCATACTGACCCCAGACGGAGCTCTTGTATGCCTTGGTTGAGCCATCCTCACGGATATCTATCTGGATATCAGCCTCTTCATTTGCCATACCATACCAGGCGATGCGGTAGGTCTTGCCGGCCTCGACATCAAAGGATGGAGTGATGACCTGGATGTCCCAGCCATTGGCGCAATGTCCGTCGGAATTATCCATCTTGAGACTCTGGCTGCCGCTGTTCGCTTTTTCAGTGGAAACGGAGACATAATCACCGCCATTGATCTGAGCCCAGCCATAATTGGATACAAGCTGCGACCCGGCGCCTGCGGCATATGATTCGAAATCGATACCGCCGCCGATAGCCTTAGGATTGATGAAGTTGCCGCCGGTACTTTCTTCCTCCTCGATAGTGGTTTCCACCACGCGGATGTTATCGATGATTACGTCCTTGGAAGCTGTGATCTGATAGGAGAAGTCTGCGAGGGACTTGGTCTTGAAGGCTACAGAATATTTGGTCCAGCTCTGCTCTACGGCAGTCTTGGCATTCTGCCTGTCACCGGTGGCGAGGGTGATGGAAGCGCCTTCACCGAGAGCCTTGGCCCAGAAAGAAACCATATAGGCAGTTCCTTCGGCGATATCAGCCTTAAATGAAAGTGTGGCTTCATCTGCAGTGGTCTTAGCGGAAAAATTCCCGGCAAAAACCTCTTTGTAAGCATTAGTAAGTTCAAAGCCGGATGCGGAGTAGCCGTCAAGGTTTCCGGATTCGAAGTTCCAGTTATTCTGGAAAAGAGAGGACTCGTTCGAGGCTGCAGCTTTGTCCACCAGGCCCTGAAGGTAGGTGACATTCTGCTGCTGATGCCATCCGAGAACGTGTCCGTAGAGTTCAGTACCGGCTTGAGAGGCCCAGCCGACCATTTCGTCGGCGGTATCAAACTTGAGCTTGCCGTTGGCGGCGACGATGGCATCGTGTTTCATTTCGTTGCCGAAGGTCACCGAAGAGAATTCCCGCTTCAATATGCCGGCGATGGAATCATTCTGGAAATATTCGCTGTGTGTGAACGCAGCTCCGATTTTAATGCCCTGCTTGGCAGCAAGTTCAGCGAGACCGGCTTTCGTGAAATCCACATCGGGGAGCGGCGGATTCGGGTTGACTACATCGGTAGGCTTCTCGAATTCTTCGTAGATTTCCCCCGTCTGACAGGAAATGAAGCCGAACAGGACCGTGCCTATGGCAAGGAACGAAGATATTTTCTTCATAAGTCGAGTTAAATAATTAGTTTTTGTGTGTGACAATCATGTGTTTCCCGATACATAAGTTCACGATGCAAAATTAGTATCTTTTTTGTCGCACACAATAGATTAAGGGTTCGCAGATTTTCTTTTTCGATAACAATATCATAAATTTGCAACATTTAATATAGATTTGGAAACATAAGACGACCACATATCAAAATCACAAGGAATTGTAACAAAATCCAAATTTTTGTTTCAAAAATCCACACAGATGTTTCTTGCAGAAACGACGGCTATTAAAAGAATGTCGAACTTTGCAATAGAAATTACCACGATTATATGTTTCCCGACATAGACACGAAGTACTAACCAATTCAACTATTCAATTGAAGTCACTTTATGCGAAATCTAGTTACAAGAGACTGTGGGAAATGGCTGTGGACAGCTGCCCTGATGCTCGTGATGGTTTTCACGGCATCGGCACAGAACCGCACCGTCACCGGTACTGTCACTGACAATTCCGGTGAACCCATAATCGGAGCCGTCGTTATGGTCGACGGAGTTCAGGGAGGCGAAGTCACTGACGTGGATGGCGCTTATTCGATCAAGGCATCGGAAGGCCAGACCCTCATCTTCACCTGTCTGGGTTATATTGAAAAACGGGTAACCGTAGGCCGTACGTCGAAAATTGACGTCATTATGGATGATGACACCACCCTGCTCGAAGAAGCGGTCTCCATCGGATATTCCACCGTCAAGAAGCGCGATCTCACGGGATCTGTCGCGTCAGTCGGAAGCGATGCCATCACAAGAACCATCCCTACGTCTGCCGACCAGGTTCTGCAGGGACGTGCGGCCGGTGTCCAGATGACACAGAACTCCGGTATGCCTGGCGGCGGTACATCCATCCGAATCCGCGGTGTCAACTCCCTCAACTCATCGAATGAACCTATCATCGTCATCGACGGTGTAGTTATCGATGCACAGACGGGATCCAGCACGGACAACGCGCTTTCATCCATCAACCCTAACGATATCGAGAGTATGGACATCCTCAAGGATGCATCCGCTACCGCTATCTACGGTGCTCAGGGCGCCAACGGTGTAATTCTCATCACCACCAAGCGCGGCCGTGCCGGACAGAGCAGCATCACCTTCGATGCCCAGGCCGGTATCCAGACCATGCCTAAGTACCTCGATCTGATGGACTTCCCTACTTACGCAGAAACTTACAACGAATACGCATCCCTCAGAGGCGCCACCCAGAGAGACGAATACGCAAACCCTAGCGCCCTCTCCTCAGGTACCGACTGGCAGAGAGAACTGTTCAAGACAGCTCCTATGCAGCAGTACAACCTCTCCGTAACCGGAGGTACCGACAAGGCCACCTACGCCGTTACGGGCGGTTATCTGAACCAGGACGGTATCGCCTACGGTTCCAGCTTCGAGCGTTACAACCTCCGCTCCAACATCGATATCAATGCCCGCAAGTGGCTCAAGATCGGCGCGAGCGTAGCAGTCAGCCATTCCACACAGAACGTCAACTCCCTCGCAGGTAGCTCCGAGGGTCTCATCCAGGTGGCTCTCAAGCAGTCCCCTGCAGTATCCGCTCACTCCATCGACGGAGGATATGACGGTCCTGAAGATGCGAACTTCGCGCAGAGCAACCCTATCGGTCTCGCCAACCTGCTCGAGAACAGCAACAACAAGTCAGGCGTCCGCTCTAACGTCTATGCGGACTTCAGCATTTTCAAGGGTCTGAGCTTCAGAACAGAGTTCTCCAGCGACATCAACTTCACGAACGCATACCAGTTCACTCCTACCTATAAATTCGGTTCCATCTACAACAGCGAGAACAGCCGTCAGGAGCAGAAGAACTGGTCAATGTACTACGCCTGGAGAAACCTCCTTACCTATAACAATACATTCGGAAAGCACAGCGTGAATGTGATGCTCGGTCAGGAAATCACCTCCAGCCACTGGGAGTACATCCTCGCCAAGAGACTCAACGGTCCGGACAACCTCCACGACATCAGCGCCGGTGACCAGACCACAAGCACCACGGGCGGAAGCAGCGGCGACAACAAGTTCGCTTCATTCTTCGGCAGAGTATTCTACTCCTATGCAGACAAATACCTCCTCACAGCAACGGTACGTGCCGACGGTTCATCGAACTTCGCAAGAGGTCACAGATGGGGTATCTTCCCTTCGGCAGCCCTCGCCTGGCGTATTTCCGAGGAGAATTTCATCAAGGACAACGTCTCCTGGATCGATGATCTCAAGCTCCGTCTCGGTTACGGTGAAGTAGGTAACTCCAACGTGCCTTCAATGGCCTGGCAGGCTACCCTGAACACCGTCACCACTAACTGGGGCAACGGTTACCTCACAGGCCGAATTCCTAACGAGTACCTTACCTGGGAGTCCACACGCTCCCTGAACGCCGGTCTCGACCTCAGCCTCTTCAAGGACAGAGTCAACATTGTCTTCGATGCCTATAACAAATACACCGACAACCTTCTTATGGAGGCCGTGCTTCCGGCATACGTAGGAACTGAAGGACAGGGCTCTGCAGCAGCCCCTTACGGCAATATGGGAGCCATCTCCAACAGAGGTTTCGAATTCACGGTGAACACCGTCAACATCAGCAAGCCTCACTTCAGCTGGACCAGCAGCTTCGTATTCTCGATGAACCGCAACCGCGTGGAGGCCCTCAACACTGAGGACGGCGTAATCGACAAGACCTATCAGGTCAGCGGTACCAACACCGTCGTCACACGTACGAAGGTCGGCTCATCCATCGGTGACTTCTACGGATACAAGGTCATCGGCCGCATTATGGACGCCAACGACATCTATGACAGCGAAGGCAACATCAAGGTCGCTCTTCCTACCACCGTCATCAACAAGGATACGGGCGTATGGGTAGGCGACTGGCTCTATGAGGACGTAAACGGAGATATGACCATCGACGAGAACGACCGCGTAAACCTCGGAAGTCCGCTTCCTAAGTTCACCGGCGGTTTCGGCAACACCTTCACCTGGAAGAACTGGGATTTCAACATCTATCTCACCTATTCTTACGGCAACAAGGTAATGAACTGGCTCAGAGTCACTATGGACAACCCGAACTCCAGCACGAACAAGTTCGCGAGAGTAAAGGATTACGCCAAGATCGGTCTCATCAACGAGAAGAAGGGCGACGACGATATCTGGAATGTATACGTTCAGAGCGCCAACAGCTGGGTTCCTAGAATGAGCTCCGGCGATGTGAACGACAACGACCGCGTATCCTCCCTCTATGTAGAGGATGCCTCCTACATCCGCGTCCAGAACATCTCCCTGGCCTACAAGCTTCCTTACGACATCGTGGAGAAGATGCACATCGCTTCGATGCGTTTCTCCCTGAACATCCAGAACCTCTACACCTTCACGAAGTACTCCGGCTACGATCCTGAAATCGGTATGACTACAGACCAGTATTCGACCTCAGGCCAGAGCGCTCTTATGAACGGTATCGATACGGGACGTTATCCAAGTCCTAGAATCTTCACCCTCGGAGTAAGTGTCGGATTTTAATTGTATACGAAAATGAAAAGGATATTAAGCATTATATGTCTGGGCACCGCACTGCTCTCCTTCTCCTCCTGCGAGAACTGGCTTGACGTCAAGTCCGAGTCTCAGACTACCCTCGACACCTTCTTCCAGAGCGAGAGCGACTGCCGCAACTCGACATCTCCGCTCTACAACAAGGTGTGGTTCGACTTCAACAACAACTTCGGCTTCGGCTTTATGGACGGACGCGCGAACAACGTGTTCGGTCCCTGGTCAGCCTACATCTATCCGTATGTGAATCTCACCGAGACCACTTCCACCGCCAACCTCTACAGCGCCTGGCAGAGCCTCTTCGTGATCGTGACCCAGTCCGACTACACGATGAACAACCTCGACCGCGCCCTCGAGCACGGTGTGAGCCAGGAAGTCGTCAACGAGTGCAAGGCCGAGTGCCGCTTTATGAGAGGCATCGCATACTGGTACCTCGCGATGTCCTGGGGCAACGTCCCTATCATCGAGGACCCTCAGAAGCTCATCAACGACCCTAAGGTGAACACCAACCCTATCGAGGACGTGCTCGCGTTCGCCATCAGGGATATGGAATATGCGGCGAAGTATCTTCCTGAAACTCCTTACCAGACCGGACGCGTATTCCAGGCATCCGCTTATGGTATGCTCGCACGCTTCTACAACACTGCTGCGGCATTCGTACGCGGCGGCAATGGCAGCACAGGTTCCCTGAGCAAGAGCGCCTCAGAGTACTACGCAGCAGCCAAGGACGCAGCCCTCAAGGTCATCAACAACAGCAGCGTAGGCCTGATGGAGAACTACGAAGACCTCTTCAAGGTTCAGAACAACAATAACAAGGAGTCCCTCTTCTCCCTGCAGTGGGTTCCTAACTCCGACTACGGCACCACCAACTTCTCAGACGCTTACCTCGCTCTGAGCAGCACCTGCGTGGGCGGCCGTTCAGCCTGGGGCAACGCGACCTACGGTTCCGGCGAGCTCGTCAGGCTCTTCAGCGAAAGAAACGACCTTATCCGTCTGAAAGCCACATACTTCACCGAAGGATGCTACTATGACTACATCCGCTCCGACGAAGGCGGCTACCTCGTAGGCACCGGCACAGGTTCCTACGACGCGGAAGGCAACTTCGTGCTCAAGACCAAGGACGAGTACTCCGACATAATGGCGTGGATCAAGAAGGGCGTGGTAGGTTCAAGCGAGGATACAGGCGGTCTTGCGACCAATCAGAACTCCTGTCTCTACACTCCTCTGCTCCGGGTAGCCGACGTTATGCTCCACTATTGTGAAGCCTGCATCGGTGAAGGCACTTCCACCACGGATCCTACCGCCCTGGACGTCTTCAACAAGATCCGCAGCCGCGCAGGTCTCGCTCCAGTCAGCGAAATCACTATGGACGGCGACAACGGTCTCTGGAACGAGCGCCGCTGCGAGCTTGCCATCGAATACGTGGCCTGGCCGGATTTCGTCCGCAGAGCTTACTACCAGCAGGACTGGGTTCTCAAATTTATGGGAAGCCAGAACCGCAACGCCTCCTTCTCCTACAAGTGGGCGACGAACACCTTCGAGTGGAAGCTCAACGACGACGGCACCATCGCCAAGACCGGAAGCAACGACGAGGAGACTCCTTCGGCAAGCCGTCTGCTCCTCCCTTATCCGGAATCCGAGCTTATCAAGAACCAGCTCCTCAAGGCTGATCCTGTTCCTTACACATTCAGCGAAGAATAATACAGACGCTATATGAAAAAGATAATAAGCATAATCACAGTGCTCGGCGCCGCCGCCCTTCTTCTCTGTTCCTGCAACAAGGAAGAGAATACCGACAAGGCTTACGGCCCGGTCAAAGTGACGAAAGTATTCAAGAATACTGTAAAGTCTCTCGACGAGATCGACCCGACCGTAGGAGTACGCCTCGGCACGATGATCCGTCTCGAAGGAGAGAACTTCCTCGGAATCAAGAAGATAACCTGCAACGGTTCCAAGGCCTACATCAACCCTAATCTTCTCACCGAGAACTCCGTGGTCTTCCGCATCCCTACCAAGGACTCCGACAATGTCGACACTCCTACGGGAACCGACTGCGACGAGGCCTACCGCGACAAGATCATCATCAGCTCTACCGGCAACCCTGACTACGAATACAGCTTCAAGATTATGGGTTCAGTTCCGAGCATCACTTCAGTCAGCCACACCCTCCCTACGGAAGGTTCCTGGGTGACCGTAAAGGGTACACAGCTCAAGGGCGTGAAGAGCGTTTCCTTCTGCAATGACCTGAATGAGGTCGTAGCCACTACCGAGGCTATCAGAAATGAGGATGCGAAGGGTCTGAGCTTCCAGTTCCAGACTCCTGCATTCCCTGAGGATTACGAGGGCGGCTATCTGCTTGTCAACACTGACAACGGTCAGGCGGCTTCTCCTAACTACTTCTGGAGAGTGAAGAACATCTTCCTGAGCAAGTTCTACAGCGAGGACGCAGACGGTCTGTACAAGTACAACCCGTCTTCTACCCACGATTCCTACTACGCCTGGGGTTCCGGAACATCCGGAAATATGCCTGACGCAGAGGCCTACCCTGACATCCCTGAGGTATTCCCTGCAGCGGGTGACGGCCCTAAGAACCCGTCCATTTTCAGGTCTATGCCTGACTACCCTGGAGCAGCGGTATCCGTACTCGCATTGAGCGACGGCAAGCATTCTGCTGACGGCGGCGCCTGCATCGCACGCGCCTGCTTCAACTCCGACGCCTGCTCAGGCCGCGCGCTCGGTATGGCCCAGACCCTGGACATCGGCGTAGAGCTCTTCACGACGGCTACGGCCTGCGAAAACCTCGCGTTCCAGTTCGACTACTACATCCCGGGACCTTGGGACAGCGGCCGTATCGCGGTGACTTTCGTGGACAGCGGTATCGACTGGATGGCTAACTACCACCCTTGGACCACCGACCCTGACACTTATGCGAATGGTATGACAGAGTGGATGACAGCCACGATTCCTCTGTCCGACTTCCCGAACTTCGCAGGTCAGACCTACGGCTATGTCCTCAAGAACACAATCAAGGGTGTGAACGGAGAATATGCCTGCCAGGGTATGATCGCCTTCTACAATGATGAATGTGACGGTCACGCGGCTCACGCCTACGACAACTTCATCATGTACTGGAACAACCTCCGCGTCGTTCCTATGAGCACGATAGAAATCGAGGACGAGTAGTCCGGAAATTCCGAAAAGAGGGAGGCGGAAGCTCTCCCCTCCCTCTTTTTTATTTTAATCATAGCGTGGTTTCGACAAGCTCAACCACCGCAAAGTTTCAAAATGAAAAGACCCCTGCGTATCCTGGCGACATTATTGCTGCTGGCCGTTCCTGCACTCTCGAACGCCCAGACAGCCCGTCTGTACACCTCGGAAGAAGGCCTTCCGAGCAGCCAGATAAATGACATCTATCAGGACAGCAAGGGATTCATCTGGATCTCCACCGAGAACGGCCTGGCCCTCTTCGACGGTATGGAAATCCACAGCATCCAGTCCCTCAGAGACAGCGAGGGTACGCTCGCCAGCAACCTGGTTCTCACCACCTTCGAAGACCGCAGCGGCACCTTCTGGGTGGGCACATCGAAGGGACTGCAGACCTATGATATAGAATCCGGCCGGTTCACCACCGTCGATCTCGGAGACATCGATGTGCCCGGCTCCACCCAGCACATCTCCTCCATCGTGGAAGTCAGCAAAGCCGACGGAAGCTCCGAAATCTGGGTAGGCACCTCGCAGCACGGAATCTATATCATTGACGAACAGACACATAAGCCCGACGCGGCAAGACAGAACGCCATAAACGAGCTGCTCCCGTCCCTCTTCGTGAACCGCCTCTTCGCGGATTCCAGAGGCCGGATGTGGATTGCCAGCGAAACCGGCGGACTGAGCGTCATCAGCCTGAAAGACCGCCGCAACCTCATCGACGGGATGTGGACCGACGAAACACGAAGCATCAGCTCCACCATTCTCGTCACCGACTTCGCCGAGGACAGCGAGAGCGGAGACATCATCATCAGCAGCTCCAACTGCGGGCTGCTTGTCGCAGCCAATTCTGAATTGCGCCGTCCTTCGGACAATGCCGCCCGAAACTGCAGCGCAATGGCGCTGCTGCGCGACCGGATGTTCGGCCGCGCCGGAGACAGGGCCTTCCTGGTGGGCCTGGAAGACGGCGGTTACAAACTCTACGACCTGGACACCGACCGCCTTCAGGATGTCTATTCAGGCAATATTCTTTTCGACACCTCCGGCTGGAAGATCCACAGCCTTATGGAGGACAACCAGGGCAATGTATGGATGGGCGCCTTCCTCACCGGAGTGATGGTGGTGCCAAGGTCGATGTACGGTTTCGAATATTTTAATCTGAACGCACTCAAGGAACCGGACTCCAAGTCATTCGGCTGTGTGACATCCATTTACAAAGACGAGAGGGACAACACCCTCTGGGTGGGCACCGATGGTAGCGGACTGGTGAAAATCACCGCCACCGGAGCCTGCACCATTTACAATTCAGAGAATTCCGGGCTTGGCAGCGACGCTGTGATGGCCCTGGAGAAAGACGGTAATGGAATTCTCTGGATTGCCACCTACCAGGGAGGCCTGTACAAATACAGCAACGGCAGAATCAGGGCCTTCAGGGACAATTCCGGTCTGGGCAGCGCCAAGACCGTGGACCTTGCCTACGACAGGTCCAGAAACCTGCTTTTCGCGGGCACCCACGGCGCCGGCCTCAGCATCATCGACCTCGCCACGGACACGGTCATCAAGACCATCTCAGAAGACCCGAACAAATGGGTAAGCGCCCTCTATGTGGACCGCAGCGGAATGCTCTGGGTCGGAACCTTCAACGGCCCGCTCTGCTACAACCACGCCACGGGCAAGATGGTCCGCTATGACGTGGGTGACCACAGTATGAATTCCCGCGTCTACAACTTCTTCGAAAGCCGGGACGGCAAGATGTGGATAGGCACCGGCGAGGGCCTGCTTTCCTACGACAAGGCAAACGCCGGGACAGTCCGCTATTCCGAGGAGGACGGACTTTCCAGCAACGTGGTCTGCGGAATCCTGGAAAGCGAGGACGGAAACATCTGGGTATCAACCTTCAGAGGCCTTAACAGGCTCACCCCTTCCACCGGCCGTTTCACCAGGTATTATGCCTACGACGGCCTTCAGGACAACGAATTCCACTACCGCGCGGCCTTCCGCTGCGCCGACGGGCAGATGATTTTCGGCGGAATCAGCGGTCTGAGCCTCTTCTATCCTCAGATGATAGACCAGAAGATCCACGACGTGCCTCCGGTATACTTCACCGCCCTGAATGTCAACAACCGCGAGATCGACTACACCTCCTCTGAAGACAGGGGAATCCTGGACAAGCACATCCTGGAAGCCACTTCCATCACCCTCCCCCACTCCCGCAACAACTTCAGCGTGGAGTATGCTGTCCTGGAGTACACGAACCCGCAGAAGATGGTCTATTCCCACAAGCTGGAGAGATTCGACCGCACCTGGCAGTCAAATTCCCCTTATCTCAGAGCCGTAACCTACACGAACCTGCCGGCGGGACGCTACACCCTGAAAGTCAGGGCAAGTTTCGAGAATGACGACACCCATTTCTCGGAAAGGGCCATAAGAATCAGAATCAGAAGCCCTTGGTACAGCAGCGTCTGGGCCTATATCCTGTACATCCTCGCTTTCTGCGGAGTAATTATGCTCATCAGAAGGAACATTCTGAAGGAAAAGGCCCACGAGGACGAGCGGAGGGAGTCCGAGGTGAAGGAGATGAAGCTCGAGATGTTCAGCGGCATCTCCCAGGAGATCCGCACCCCTATGACCCTCGTGATGTCCCCACTGAAGGAGCTCCGCGAGGCCGAGACCGATTCGCGCAGAAAGGACCTCTACAATCTGATGTACCGCAACTGCCACCGTGTCCTGAGACTCGTGAACCAGCTTATGGACATCCGCAAGCTGGACAGCGGCGAACTGCAGTTCCACTTCCGCGAGACCGACATCGTATTCTTCGTCAAGGACATCGTCCACTCCTTCGAAACACTCGCGCAGAGCCGCGGAATAGGCCTCGAGATGCATTCGGAAGAAGATGAGGAGATGATGTGGATCGACCAGGGGCACTTCGACAAGGTCATCTTCAACCTGCTGTCCAACTCATTCAGGTACACTCCCGAAGGCGGCAGCATCAGAGTGAACATTTCAGGGCCTGCGGCCAATGACGGGGTCCTCCAGGGCAGGATAGCTTCGTATCTGCAGATTGACATCGCCAACTCCGGCGAAGCCGGTGCCGACATAGACCTGATAAACGAGAAGTTCAGCACTTCCGACGTCCTGAACTCGAAAACCAACTCAGATGCCGGCCTTTATCTTGCGAAAAAACTGGTGGAACGCCATCACGGAACCCTTTCCGTGCTCGAAACCGAAGACGGGGTCTGCTTCTCCATCATCGTTCCTTGTGGAAATGAGCATCTGAGCGCCGAGGAAATGACTCCTACCGAGCTCCATAAAGACCTGTATACCAGGTATTCAGCCGACAGTATCATCCCTGGCGACAACTCTTCCCAGAGCGAGCCGCAGAAGGAGAGCAAGAGCAAGAAAGACATCGTGATAGTGGACGCCGACAGCGAAATGCGCTCGTATCTGCGTATGGAACTGGGCAAAATCTACAACGTAAAGAGCTGTGCGAACGGCAAATCCGCCTGGGGCATCATCTCCACGACCATCCCTGACGCGGTCATCACGGACCTCTCCATCGAGGGTATGGACGGCTTCGAGCTCTGCACCCGCATCAAGCGCAACCCGGGCACGAACCATATCCCGGTCATCATAATGAGCACCAGCACCGACGAAGCGAGCGAGCAGAAATCCAGCGAGAGCGGCGCGGACACCTTCCTGACGAAGCCTCTGTCCATCGAGCTCCTGAAGAGCTCGCTGTCCAATGCCATAGCGACGCGCGACACCCTTCGCGGCAAGTTCACCACCGATATTCAGTACAATTACGACGATATGAAGATGAACGTGCGCAGCGGAAGCCAGGTTATGGACACGGTTATGGATGTCATCAGAAAGAACCTGGACAATCCTGACTTCAGCGTGGAAACACTCAGCAGGGAGGTGGGAATGAGCCGCGTGCATCTGAACCGCAAGCTCAAGGAGAGTATGAACATTTCGCCAAGCGATCTGATCCGCTCGATGCGTCTGAAACAGGCCGCCTGGCTGCTCATACACAATGAAGCGAACGTATCCGAGGTATCCTACAGGATAGGATTCTCCTCGCCGTCATATTTCTCGAACGCCTTCCACAAGTATTTCGGAATGTCCCCGAAGGAATTCCTGGTGAAATACCGCGACTGTGAGGACGAAGAGACATTGAACCGAATTTTCGGGAACACCGCAGAAATGCACCCTAATGAAGCATAATTCTTTCATATTCAAAGCTTTGACTATAACCTCCGCAATGCTTGCGCTGATTTGCTGCAAGCCGGACGAGATAGAGACTCCGGAACCTGATGAACCCGGGGAGGAGGAGGTCAAGCCGGAACCGGAGCCCGAGAAAGATACGGTGAAAACCGTAACCATAAAAGTGGATTCGGCTCAGACCTACCAGACCTGGGACGGATTCGGAGCTATGAACGACTGGGGTGACAGCAACTATTGGACGAAGTCCGAGTGCGACCTTCTCTTCGAGACGCTCGGCATCGACATTATGCGGGTGCGTATTCCGACGAATCGCGAGCATTGGCAGAATCTGCTGGAATCAACAGGTTATGCCAAGGAAAAATACGGCGCGAAACTGCTCGCTTCGCCTTGGAGTATGCCATCGGAGTGGAAGGACACCGGGTCGATTAACGGCAAGGAGGGCGAGACGCGCAGCCACCTGCTGCCGGAGCACTACGAGGACTATGCGCTCTATCTCGAGAGCTACGCCAAGTATATGAAAGAGAACGGAGTGGAGCTATACGCAATCTCTCTGCAGAACGAACCGGACTGGCCCGCGAGCTACGAAGGATGCTATTGGACGCCTGAGCAGCTTGCCTCATTCGCAAGCGCTTACGCGCATCTCATCACGAGCGCGGCGGTGGTTTCGGGCGAGCCGATGGGCAGCAATACGAAGTATTGGGACTCGATTCTGGACGATGCCAAGGCTTGCGAAAATGTCGATATTCTCGCGGGGCATCTCTACGGAGACGGTTCTATGAAATCTTATTCACGCGCAGCTCAGAAGGGGAAGTCGCTCTGGATGACCGAGCATCTGCTGAACGACAGCTGGAACGACGGCGGCAGCCACTGGGACGAGACGATGACGATGGCGGACGAAGTAAGTGACTGCATCACAAATGGCTGGAACGCATATATCTGGTGGTACGCCCGCCGCTATTACAGTTTCATCGGGGACGGCGACCAGGGGACTGAGAAGGAGACGATCCTGGCGCGAGGCTACGCATTCGGACAGTTCAGCCGGTACATTGATCCGGGCGACGTGCGCATCGGCGCATCTTCGGACTCCGACTGCTTGAGAATCAGCGCGTTCCGCGGGAGCGACAGCAAGAAGATCGTAATCGTCAACGACTCCGCAAATGACATCGTCGCTTCGATTCAGGGCGGCACGCCAATGCGCGCGAGCTACACCTCCATCTCCCTGAATAGCGCGAAACTGAACGTCACGAGCGGCGACGGTGCAATGACATTTACACTTAAAGCAAAGAGTATCAGTAGTATAGAATACAAATAATGAGAACTTTCACCCGCATATTTTCCGCAATTCTTCTGCTCGGCGCGACTCTGTCCTGCACCACCCCGGCGGAGGTCAGTCTGCCCGAACTTTTCAGCGACCACGCCGTGCTTCAGCGCGGCCGCGAGATAACGCTCGAAGCTCACAGCAAGCCGAACGCCAAGATTTCGGCACGCTGGCGCGGCCAATCCTACACTGCCGTTGCGGATTCCGACGGCCTGTTCAGTCTGACTTTCCCATCGGGAGAGGCCGGAGGACCTTTCCACCTCAAGGTCGGGGACAAGACCGTGGAGGACATTCTGGTGGGAGATGTCTATCTCTTTTCCGGTCAGTCGAATGTGGAACTGCCCGTGCAGCGCTGTCTGGACGTGGTTTCCGAAGACATAAAAGGCTATTCGAACGAATTCATCCGCTACTGTGCGGTCCCTATGGCCTACTCTTTCGGGCAGCAGCCGGGCGATATTTCCGGCGGGGAATGGGAAGTCCTGGAGAACGAACAGAAAATCCTGAAATGGAGCGCATTGTGCTATTTCACGGCGCGTTCGCTGTATGAGAAGACGGGAATCCCGGTGGGAGTGATACGCTCCGCCGTGGGAGGCTCCCCTATCGAGGCCTGGATGGGAGAAAACATCCTTCCAGACTATGCCCTGGAGCAGATGGAGCCCTTTAAAAGCGCTGAATATGTGGACAGTCTGAAGACCGCAGCATCGCGGGTTTACAGCGACTGGGGCGAGAAATATAACGGACTTCCTGCCGTGGATACAGTATGGAACGATGTGGATGTATTCTCCGAGGACTGGGCACTGAATGCTCAAGGCGAATCATACATCGGAGGCCATCTGCTTCGCAAGTCCCTGGATCTCAGTAAGGAAGAAGCTGCAGGCGATGCTGTCCTGCATCTCGGAGCGATAGTGGATGCGGATTCCGTTTTCGTAAACGGAACTTTCGTTGGCAACACGACCTACCGCTATCCTCCGCGCCATTACAAGGTTCCGGACGGGACCCTTCACGAGGGTGAAAATCTTATCGAAGTTCATCTCTATGTGTATGGTCACGAGGGACTTGCACGATTCGTAAAGGACAAGAGATATTCCCTGGAGACTTCCGTGGACGACATTTCCCTTATGGACGGCTGGCAGCACAGCTACGGCAAGAAGATGCCTGCGCGGGACCGCGAAATCTTCCTGCAGTACCAGCCTTCGGGCCTGTTCAACGCAATGATAGTCCCGCTGGCTTCCTACAAGACTTCCGGCGTCGTCTGGTATCAGGGCGAAAGCAATGAAGGAAACGCCGACCTCTACGGAGACCTGCTCGAAAGTATGATAGCAGACTGGAGAGCCGTGATGAACGAAGAAGACCTTCCGTTCTACATAGTGGAACTTGCTGACTACCAGCACTCTGAGCTTCCGGGCAGCGACACGGGCTGGAATCGCGTCCAGAGGGTCCAGAAGGCCACTGCGGAGAAAATGACGAACGTACATTTCGTAAAGAACGCGGACCTCGGGGAGTGGAACGACATCCATCCGCAGGACAAGAAGACCCTCGGAGAAAGGGTTGCAGATGAAATTATGAAAAAATAACTATATTATGACACAATCTACCAATGAAGCCAAGGGCTTCTACAAGCTCAACTGGATGCAGCGCATCGGTTTCGGTGCCGGAGATATGGCGCAGAACCTTATCTACCAGACCATCAGTATGTGGCTGCTGTTCTTCTACACAAATGTATTCGGGCTGAATCCTGCGGTCGCCGCAGTAATGTTCCTGGTGGTCCGCATCGTGGACGTAATCTGGGACCCTATTGTGGGAGCGTTCGTGGACAAGCACAATCCTAAACTCGGTAAATACCGCGCCTACCTCATTCTGGGCGGTATTCCGCTCACCGTATTCGCCATCCTCTGCTTCTGGAACGGCTTCTCAGGCTCGCTCCTCTACGCATATGTGACCTACGTGGGAATGTCGATGTGCTACACCCTCGTGAACGTGCCATACGGAGCCCTCAATTCCTCGCTTACACGCGACACGAACGAAATCACGGTTCTCACCTCCACCCGTATGTTTATGGCGAATCTGGGCGGTCTGGCGGTATCTATGGGTATCCCGGCCTGCGTGAAGCTCTTCGCGAAGGGTTCCGAGCTCGTAGGCGAGCAGGCAATGCCTGCCGACGGCCACGCCTGGTTTATGACTATGCTCGTCTACTCGCTCATCGGCCTCGCATTCCTTTTCTTCTGCTTCAGCCAGACCAAGGAAAGAGTCGTTATGGACGAGAAGGAAACCGCGAACGTGAAGGTTTCCGACCTGTGGACCGAGTTCGGCCGCAACCGGCCGCTTCGCGTGCTGGCGTTCTTCTTCATCACCGCCTTCGCGATGATGTCCGTGAGCAACGCCGCCGGTTCCTACTATATGCAGTACAATATGCACTCCACGACCGCCCAGATGTCCATCTTTATGGGCCTCGGCTCCATCCCGGCGTTCATCTTCATGCCGATGGTCCCTGCCATCAAGAAGCTCGTGGGCAAAAAGAATATGTTCTACATCTTCCTCTCCCTTGCGATGTTCGGAATGATAGTCCTCTACCTCGTCTCGATCATCCCTGCGCTGAGGTCGCAGATGTGGATCGTCTACATCGCGCAGTTCATCAAATCCGCAGGCGTCATCGTCGCTACCGGATATATGTGGGCACTTGTACCTGAGGTAGTTGCATTCGGCGAATACACCACCGGACGCCGCATCGCGGGCATCGTGAACGCGCTCACCGGCATCTTCTTCAAGGCGGGAATGGCGCTCGGCGGAGTCGTTCCGGGACTCATTCTTTCATTGGTCGGCTTCGCAGCCGACCAATCGAATCAGACACCTCTGGCGG
This sequence comes from bacterium, assembly GCA_963604895.1. Lineage (GTDB taxonomy): Bacteria > Bacteroidota > Bacteroidia > Bacteroidales > UBA932 > Cryptobacteroides. The sequence continues at coordinate 3,171 of CAVCSJ010000013.1, read as the reverse complement.
AGCAGGGCATCCTCTGGCTGGTGTGCGTGATTCCGGCGCTGCTCCTGCTGCTTGCGATGTTCATCATCAGCAAGTACGAGCTCAGCGACGAGCGTATGGATGAAATCAACAAGGCAATCGAAAGTAAAGCATAAGATTATGAAGACTCTGAAAAGATATCTCTGGCCAGCAGACTATATGGCCGACCCGTCCGTTCACGTATTCGACGGCAAGATTTACATTTACCCTTCGCACGACTGGGAGTCGGGAATTCCTGACGACGACGACGGAGCGGAGTACGATATGAAGGATTACCACGTGCTTTCGATCGAAGGTCCGGACCCTATGACTTCGCCGGTGGTGGATCACGGTATGATTCTGAGCCGCGAGCAGATTCCTTGGGCGGGACGTCAGCTCTGGGACAACGACGTGGTGCGCAAAAACGGGAAATATTATATGTACTTCCCTATGAAGGACCGCAACGACGTCTTCCATATCGGAGTAGCCACAAGTGACTCACCTGCAGGGCCTTTCACGCCTGAGAGCGACCCGGTCAGAGGGAGCTATTCGATAGATATCTGCGTGCTGGAGGACGGCGGCGAGTACTATATGTATTTCGGCGGAATCTGGGGCGGACAGCTTCAGAGATATCGTAACAACAAGGCTCTGGACAAGGGCTCTGTGCTCCCGGAAGGCGAGGAGCCGGCCCTCTGCGGCAAGGTGGCGAAGCTTTCGGCGGATATGATGCAGTTCGGCGAGGCGCCGCGCGACGTGGTGATCCTGGACGAGAACGGCAAGCCGCTGACCGCTGCGGACAATTCGCGCCGCTTCTTCGAGGCGAGCTGGGTGCACAAATACAATGGCAAGTACTATTTCAGCTATTCCACGGGCGACACTCACCTGCTCTGCTATGCAGTGGGCGACAACCCTTACGGCCCTTTCACTTATAAGGGCGTGATACTCACCCCGGTAGTGGGCTGGACGACTCATCACAGCATCATTGAGTTCGGAGGCAAATGGTGGCTGTTCCACCACGACAGCGTGCCTTCGGGCGGAGTGAACTGCCTGCGCAGCCTGAAGGTCTGCGAGCTGAAGTATGACGAGCAAGGAAACATCATCACCATAGACGGCAAAGATGACTAGATCGCAAAACCTGAACCGCGTTGCCCGGGGCGTCTCAGCTCCGGGCTTTGTGAAAAAGAGCCTGCTCAGCGGCGCGTGCGCGATGTTTATATTGGCGGGATGCAGCGCACCCGCCAATGAAGAACTCTGGCTCGGCGGCGATGTGCCTCTGAGCGGCGCACCGGCCTACGAGTACCGCATCCTGGACCACTGGGACAATCTGGACGACAGCGTGGAGAGAGGTTATGCGGGATCTTCGATGTGGGAGTGGACTTCGCCGGAGATTCCGTCGGAGCGGATCGGGATGTACGCGCGCCTCAACGAGAAGATCGGCATAAACGGGGCTGTGCTGAACAATGTGAATACGAATCCTGCGATTCTGCGCCCTGAATATCTCTCGCGCGTGGCTGCGATTGCGGACATTCTGCGCTCGCACGGAATGCGGACCTTCCTTTCGGTGAATTTCGCGAGCCCTTCAGCGCTGGGTGAGCTTCCGACTTCGGATCCGCTGGAGCCTTCTGTAATCCAATGGTGGAAGGACAAGGTGGCGGAAATTTATAAGCTGATTCCGGATTTCGGAGGATTTCTGGTGAAGGCGAGCAGCGAGGGGCAGCCGGGACCTCAGGATTACGGCCGCACGCACGCGGACGGGGCCAATATGCTTGCGGACGCTCTTGCGCCTTACGGCGGCATCGTGATGTGGAGGGCTTTCGTGTATGCTTCCACGAGCCCTGACCGGGCAATGCAGGCTGTCGAGGAGTTCGTGCCTTTCGACGGGCAGTTTCGGGACAATGTGACTATACAGATCAAGAACGGTCCGATAGATTTCCAGCCTCGCGAGCCTTTCAGCCCGCTTTTCGGAGCTCTGAGACACACTTCTATGACTCCTGAACTGCAGATTACTCAGGAGTATCTGGGGCAGAGCCGCAATCTGGTCTTCACGGCTCCGATGTGGGAAGAGTGCCTTCAGTCAGATACTTACAGGGACGGTACGGGTTCTACTGTGGCCGCGGTTACGTCGTCTGGGGCTATCCGGGCTATAGCCGGAGTGGCGAATACCGGACAGTCCGCGGACTGGTGCGGCAGCATTTTCGCTCAAGCCAACTGGTATGCTTTCGGGCGCCTGGCCTGGGATCCGTCGCTTTCCTCGTCCCAGATTGCAGAGGAGTGGCTCAGGCTTACATTCCCGAAACCGTGGTATGTCTCTTCGAAGCGTTTCACGCGGGATTTCATTGAGCCTGTGAGAGATATGATGCTGTCTTCGCACGAGGCGTGTGTGGATTATATGATGCCGCTGGGGCTTCATCATCTGTTCGCGCGCGACCATCATTACGGGCCGGAACCTTGGTGCTATGTGGAGGGCTTCCGTCCGGACTGGCTGCCGTCGTATTATCACAAGGCGGACAGCATCGGGCTTGGCTTCGACCGCACGCTTTCGGGTAGCGGGGCTGTCGCCCAGTACAATGAGCCTCTGGCGTCTCTATTTAATGGTCCGGACTGTCCCGAGGAGTATCTTCTGTGGTTCCATCACCTGCCGTGGGATTATACGATGAAGTCAGGAAATACGCTCTGGGATGAGCTCTGCGGGCATTATGACCGCGGTGTGAAGACGGTGCGGGGGTATCGCGAGCTCTGGGCCGGGATGAAGCGGTTTGTGGACCGCGAGCGCTACGAGTCGATCGCCAAGACTCTGGAGATTCAGGAGCACGATGCAGTCTGGTGGCGCGACGCCTGCGTCCAGTACTTCGCCACCTTCTCCCGCCTCCCTCTCTCCCCCGCCTTCGAGTCCCCTCTCACGCCGCTCGATTCGCTGATGCGGTAATTTATATATGGCGCTGCGCTTCGGACATATGAAAAATCTGAGATTTTGCTGCCATTAACGGGCTTTTTTGTAACTTTGCCTCCGGTTGTATTACATTATGAAGAGTATTCCTATATACACCTGGAACAAGGGTGTCCGCAATTCCGAGCGCCATTACAATGAATTTTTCAAACGTCCCTGGGCACAGGGAGTCGTCCTCATAATCTGCGTGGTCATTGCGATGCTCCTCGCGAACCTTCCTTTCACGA
>CAVCSJ010000012.1:0-23357 GCA_963604895.1 bacterium | reverse complement strand
ACTACAACTACGTGACTTTCGGAAATTGGGGCGTTGCCGCCAATTATGACCTCTGTATCGATTCTTCCATTCTGGGAATAGACGGAACTGCAGACACAATCATCGAATTCGGAAAGAAAAAAGGAATCATAAAATAATGAAATTCAGGCCTTCACATCTTCTGGGCATTGTCTGCCTGCTCATCGTCGCTTTCGCCGCGCTTCATATCTTCACCCACAGGGAAAAGCCGGAGGAAGTCACGCTGGACACGCGCAATCTCAGGGATCTGAACGCCACTCTCACGAACGAGATGTCGGACACGGCCGATCTCGCAGGGATGGATCGGAAGGTTCAGAACTTTATGAGCAAGTGGAATCTGCAGGGAGCGTCGCTCACCATTATGAGAAATGACTCCCTGGTGTATTCCAAGGGCTACGGCTGGGCCGACGAGAAAGCCGGCGTGGAGATGTCTCCGGGCATCATCCTCAGAATGGCTTCTGTATCGAAACTGGTTACTGCTGTGGGAATTATGACTCTCTGCGAGCGCGGAGACCTATCTCTGGACAGCAAGGTTTTCGGTCCCGAAGGCATACTCTGCGACAGCACCTATACCGCAGCAATCAAGGACAAGAATTACTATGATATCACTGTGGAGCAACTCCTGAGACATAAAGGAGGCTTCACCACCAGGCACGGAGACCCGCTTTTCTCCACCCGTGACCTTATGCTGCGCAACAGGTGGGATACTCCTCCGGACCAGCAGACTCTGCTGATTTCGCAGCTCGGGAGAAGACTGTCCTTCGTTCCTGGCACTTCACAGTCCTATTCCAATCTGGGCTATCTGATTCTGTCGATGGTCATCGAAAATGTCACCGGCGAGCCTTATGAGAAATGGATGCAGGAGAATGTTCTGCGCAGGGCCGGGTGTCGTGATTTCCACATTGCGCATACCTATTATTCTGAGAAATACCCCAATGAAACGCGCTATCATATGCAGGTGAACGACCCGCTTGTGGATGAGTACAACAATTCCGGACGTCAGGTGGAGCGCTGCTACGGCGGCAACGATATCCGCGGACTGTCGGGTGCAGGGGCCTGGGTGGCATCTTCAGCCGAGCTCGCGCGGCTCGTGGCTTCAATTGACGGGCGCGACGAGGTTCCTGACATCCTGAGTCCTGAAAGCGTGCAGAGGATGACGGAGTACATAGATGACGAGACGTATTCGCTGGGCTGGAATGACACGAAGCCGACCGGCGAGTGGACGCGCACAGGCACTCTCTCCGGCACGACCGCGCTCGTAAAGTATTATCCTGACGGCGAGTGCTGGATTTTCATCAGCAATACCGGTACCTGGGTCGGCCCGCGTCTGAGCAGCTCGACCGCGAAGCTCTTCCGCGAGTGCCGCGAGAAGTACTCAGAGAAGCTCCCGCATCGGGATTTCTTCTATATTGACTGAAAAAAGCCTGCCGGATCGGCAGGCTTTTTCAGTCAATATGAAAGCGCGAATTATTTCGCGACGAACATCGCTGCTTCGGCGATGGAGTTCAGCTTGGTATCCACGCTGTCGGCACGGCTGGCGAGGATACAAGGAGCGGTGGTGCCCACGAGCATACCGGCCTGCTTTACGCCTGTTGCAAGCTTGGAATTGGTCTTCCAGAACACGTTTGCAGACTCGATGTTAGGGAAGAGGAGGCAGTCAGCGTCGCCGGCTACAGGGCTGACGAGCTTCTTGATGGCTACAGACTCCTCGTCGATGGCAACATCGAGAGCCAGAGGACCGTCGCCTATGCAGGCGCCCAGCTGACCGCGGTCAGCCATCTTCGAAAGCTGTGCAGCCTCAACGCAGGCTGGCATTGAATCCAGCATCTGCTCGGAAGCGGCCACGAAAGCGATCTTAGGCTTGGCGATACCGAAGCTGCGGGCTACGCCGAGAAGGAAACCGCTGATCTTAACCTTCTGACGGAAGTCAGGAAGCGGAACCACTGCCATATCTGACATAAAGATAAGCTTGTGATAATTAGGGTTCTCGATAACGCCGACGTGGCTGAGAAGACCCTTAGGAGGGAGAAGTCCGGTCTCCTTGTTCAGGATGGCGCGCAGGAACTTGTCCGTGCTGCACAGACCCTTCATAAGGATATCGCCCTCACCGTCGTGAACCAGCTGAACGGCCTGAGCCACAGCCTTGAGTTCCACAGGATTGTGGACTATGTCGAACTTTGCGACATCGATATCATTGTCCTTGCATACCTTGGCGATGAGCTCCTGGTCACCCACGAGGGTAGCCTTGATGAAACCCATATCCACTGCTTTGCTTATGGCAAGGATGGAATGCTCATCCACTGCCCAGGCCCCGACAAGCCTCTTGCATACGCCCTTGCTCTTGAGCTCGGCGAACACATCGGAAAAAGTCTTGATCATATCAATAATTAAATAAAAGTCTATTCTTCGCTTCCCTGTACGAGATGCATAGTGTCACGGGCGATGACGAGTTCCTCATCGGTGGTGATGACGGCTACCTTAACCTTGGAATCCGGGCAGGAAATCAGGACGTCCTTGCCTGTGGCGAGGTTTGCCTCGTAGTCGAACTTGAGACCGATGTAGTTGAAGTTCTCGCATACGCGGCGGCGCAGACGGCTGTTGTTCTCGCCGATGCCCGCAGTGAATACGATGAGGTCCACACCGTCCAGAACGGCGATATAAGAACCGATGAGCTTGATGACATCATAGGAGAGCTTCTTCATAGCGAGCTTGGCCCTCTCGTTGCCGGCGTTGGCGGCGGCGTCGAGGTCGCGCATATCGGAGCTGACGTCAGTCAGACCGAGAAGACCGGATTTCTTGTTCATCACTTCGGTCATCTGGTCAGGAGTAAGATTCTCCTTCTTCATTATGTAAGGGATGATGTTGGCGTCAACGATGCCGCAGCGGGTTCCCATAATCATACCCTCGAGAGGGGTGAAACCCATAGAGGTATCCACTACCTTGCCGTCCTTGATGGCGGTTACGGAACTGCCGTTGCCGAGGTGGCAGGTGATGATCTTCGAATTGTTTATGTCTATGCCGCAGAACTCGGCGCCCTTGTGGGCCACGAACTGGTGGCTGGTGCCGTGGGCACCGTAGCGGCGTACGCGATACTTGGTGTAATACTCGTAAGGAAGAGCATACATATATGCGTAGTCAGGCATAGTCTGGTGGAAAGCGGTGTCGAAGGTAACTACCTGAGGCACTGATGGAAGCACGTGCTGAACGGCTCTGATGCCGAGCAGATGGGCAGGATTGTGGAGCGGAGCGAAATCGCAGCAGATCTCTATCTTCTTCAGCACATCCTCATCCACGATGGCGCTGCCGGAGAAGAAGTCCGCACCCTGCACGATTCTGTGGCCCACGGCCTCGATGTCATCGAAGGACTTCAGGACTCCGTGCACCGGATCCACGAGTTCTTCCAGAACCAGCTGCATTCCGACCTTGTGGTCCGGGACTGCAACGTCCTTCTGTACCTTTTCCTTTCCGGTAGGGCGATGGGTAAGACTTCCCATCGGGAGACCGATTTTTTCTACAAGTCCTTTGGCCAGAAGGTCATAGACATCGTCGCTTTTCATATCAAGCAGCTGATACTTGATAGAGGAGCTTCCGCAGTTGATTACCAGAATGATCATCGCTTATTGTTTTAGTTTAATGAAATCTTGTTAAAAAAATCAGCCAAAGTTAAGCATTTCTCACTATATTCGCAAAAATCGGAATCGAAATGGATCGTGCTGGAGGAATTGTGGGGATTTCATTCTCTTTCGTGCTGGGCATAGCGCTCGGCACCCTTCTTTCCACACACGCTCCCCTACCAGCCAAGCCATTCATCCTGAGCATTATAAGCACATCTATCTGTGCTTCTGTCCTCATACTGATTTTCTCCGACCGATGTAAAATCCGGCAGATTCTTCTGCTTTTCCTGCTGCTGGGAAGCCTGTGCAGCCTGGGGGAATCCCTGCGGGAAGGAGTACTGCAGACAGCGGGAAGAGGAAGACTTGACGATTGGGCGGAAGCCCTGAAAAATCTGATCGATGCGCTGCCGATGCGGCACGGGGAGAGCAACGCACTGATGAAGGCGCTCGTGAGCGGAGACCGCAGCAGCTTGAGCAAGAGTACATTGGACGCCTTCAGGGCGGCCGGAGCATCGCATATTCTCGCACTCTCGGGGATGCATCTGGGCATCATCTATATGCTTCTGCGGCGGCCGCTCGGGCTGCTCGGAGGAAGCACGGCTTCCAGAGTGCTGAGTTTCAGCACGATAGTCGGAGCGGCGGGGCTGTTCACGGCGGTGACTGGCGCGGGGGCGTCGCTGAACCGCGCGTTTCTTTTCATCCTCATCGCAGAGGTAGGGAAACTGATGCCGGAACGGCGGGCGAAACTTGCGAACACCTACTCGGCGGCATTGACCATTCAGCTGGCGCTGGATCCGCAAGTAATTCTGAATGTGGGATTTCAGCTTTCATATCTGGCGATGGCGGGCATCGTTTTCCTGCTGCCGAGCATGCAGAAATGGTTCCCGCAGGACAGCCAGAGGCCGGGTCTGACGGCGCGGATGTGGAACGTTATGGCGCTCTCGCTGAGCTGCCAGATCTTCACGGCGCCGGCGGTATGGTACTATTTCCACAGCTTTCCGACTTACTTCCTGCTGACGAATCTGCTCGCGATGCCGCTGACCACGGCGGCGATGAGCTCAGCAGTCATCTGCCTGGGACTGAGCGCATTGGGCGTATGCCCCGGGATACTGGTCCAGATATGCGACGTCTGCTTCCAGGCGCTGATCTTCACTGTCAGCACCATCGGCGGGCTTTAATTTTCAGTAAAGAAATCCGACGAGGACCAGACTTTCATCTGTCCGTCCTCTTCATAAATGAGATAGCCCTGCAGGCTCGGGTCGCTTTCGATGAACTCGCGCGCGGCGTCCAGCCCGATGACCATACAATAGGTCGCGTACGCGTCGGCATCGGCGGCCGTCGGAGCGACGATGGTGGCGCTCAGCAGGCTGTGGCTCACCGGATAACCCGTGCGCGGATCGATGGTATGCGCGTATTTGTGCCCGTCGCGGATGTAGAATTTGCGGTAATTGCCGGAAGTCACGACTCCGTAGGCCCCGCCGTCCGAGCGCCAGATGCCGTCAATGTCCGCTCCGGGAGTCTCGTTACCGTCCACGGGGCGGTCCACTCCGAGCGTCCAGGGCTTCGATGCGGGATTCAGGCCCTCGCAATAGATTTCACCGATGTCCACGAGCATATCCTTCACCCCTATCGAGTGCAGGTAGGAAGCCACCATATCGCAGGTCCAGCCCTGAGCTATCGCATTGAAATTCAGCTTCGGAGCCACTCCGTCGGCGGTTTTCAGCAGATTGCCCGCGCAGAGCGTGCCGTCCTCCGAGAGAGCCCCGTGCATATCGCAGACGAGCCGGTCCATCCCGCAGGCGGCGAGTGCCTCGCTCACCCGCTGCGGCTCCGGCAGACTGTCCGCCGTGAAGCCGAATCCCCAGATGTCGAAGATCGGGGCGGACGAAACGTCCAATGCTCCCCCTGTATTCCGGTATTTATCGTAAGAGTACGCGTAGATGTCCATCAGCAGCTGATTCGGTCTGATCCTCTCTCCCCTGTTCAGGCGGCTTAGCTGTGAAAGGCCGTTGTAGCCGGAAAGAGTGGTGTCCACCAGGGTAAGGATGGAATCTATGGATGCGGCGACCTCGTCGGCGGAAATCTTCACGTCAGCGAAGTTTACTTTCACGGTATAGGTTCCGCCCTGGGCGAAGCCCCCGAACATTTTATACGAACTCTTTGATGAACAGGACAATAGCAGAAAAAGAGCCGCTGTCCCGAGGAATATCTTGGCGAAGAAATTTGAATGGTTCATTCCGGAAATGGTATGCTAATTGCACAAAGGTAGTGGTTTTTTTCAGTAATAATGTGCATATTTGCAAGCTAATTGTTCAGACAGATGAAGTTAGAAAGATTTTTACTTTTGGGCGCAGCCCTTCTGAGTATGGTGACGGCAGTTTCCTGCAAGAACGACGATGATGATGATGACACTACCGATACCGAATCGTTCACAGGTTCAGTATCGTTCACTCTGCCTACATACGTATCACCTGGAGAGACATACAATTTACACATTGACGGAATCAGCCGCGAAGACAGCGGCTCCTACGGCTGTATCTGGACGATAGATATGTTCGACGTGAAAGACACCACAAGACTCGAAGGGGATTTAGCCTCAGTCACAGGAGATTACACTTTCATCGTTCCGGACACGCTCTGCACCTTCACCGTCAAGGGTTCCGTATTCGCAAGCGGCTATACGACCTCATCCTCTTCACTGTCTGCCACCATCGTAAGCGCTGACAAGGAGAACGGATCGATTACGGGAAGAAGTTTCGATGCCGAGAGGGATTTCACTTTCACTGATTCCCGCGACGGTAAGGACTACTGGTGCACGACCATCGGCGACAGGGACTGGTTCAGAGAGAATCTCGCCTGCAGCGGGACCGGATACCCTTATGACGGCAGCGACCATCTGGAACAGATTCTGGGCAATTATTACAGCTGGAACGAGGCTCAGACAGCCTGCCCTGAAGGATGGAGGCTTCCTTCATCGGAGGATTGGGGGGCTCTTGCCAAGGAACTTTCCGGAGAGGAGTTCGGCACCATCGAGACCTTCACGGACATCGCCGGCAAACTTATGGCGAATGTCTATTTCAATGGCGACAGGATGTGGGAGTACTGGCCGAAGGTGAATATTACTGACAGCAGTCATTTCAGCGCGATTCCTGCAGGATATGCGATGCTTCTGGACGAAGGCGAGTATACGTTCACGGCCTACTACAAATACGCAGCATTCTGGGTTAACGACACTTACGGGGACAAGGCCCTCTACAGATATCTCTACGTGGACAAAACTGACTGCTTCGTGGGCACCGCCGAAAAGGACGGATTCCTCGCTTCAGTCCGCTGCGTAAGGGATAGCCAGAAGTAAATAATTACCTCAGGTCAGTGACGATATAGGAACTGTCCAGAGAGGAAGGATCGAGAGTGAAGGCCGGTGAGATGCTCACCGGTCTTTCTTTTTTCAGGTTCTTGAGAGTTATGGTAGTGGTGCTTCCGTCCTTGAGGGTGACTACAAGGGCGTAAAGGCTGCCGTCACTCAGAAAATGGGCCGTGACGCCCTTGAGATAGGTATTTCCCTTCAGCGGAGTGAGTGCGACGGAAGTCGTGGAGTGGCCGGCAAGATTGGACGCCTTGGCGGCCGTGGAAATGGAGAACGCCTTGTCGAGAGCGGTAAGAAGCAGAGCGGGGTTCTGCTCGTAATCGGGAGAGGAGCTTTCGACGGCCTCGATGTAGCACTCCTTCGACTCCTCGTCGAGCGTCCAGCGGGTGGAGCCGTCGCAGACGATGCGCATTCCGTTGCCGCTGAGGCAGAAAGCATTGTCCTGGAAACTCAGGGTGCCGCTTCCGTTCACAGGAATGTTGCCGCTTTTGTAGACGAAACTGTACTCCGCATTCACGCACTTGCCTTTGACGGACTCGGCGAATGAAGTCACGAGGTTCTGGGACGCTGCGCTGATGCAGGCGGCCATTAACAGCAGAAGGGTGGTAAAAATGTTCTTCATTTTCTCAAGAAAGGCTTTCGGGAAGCCGTGCAGGATAACTCCGGCTAGCGCCCCAGGGATTTCAGGATGTCTTCGAGCTCTTCAGGAGAACCGACCAGAACCTTGCGAGGCTTGGAGCCTTCCTGCGGTCCGACGATTCCGGCCTGTTCGAGCTGATCCATCACTCTTCCTGCTTTTGCATAACCCATACCAAGCCTGCGCTGAAGATCGGAAGTCGATCCCCTCTGAGTGTTCACCACAAGCTCGGCGGCCTCAACGAAACGCTCGTCCAGATCGTTCATATCCAGGGCCGCCGCTCCGCTGCCGTCCTGGTCTGCAGGACAAGGATCAGGCAGATAGTAAGGAGTATTGTACTCCTTCCTGTAGCCCTTCTGGCTGCCGATATAGGCGGTCAGGTCGTTGATTTCGTCATTGCTGATGAAACCGCACTGGATACGCTCGGTATCGACTCCGGCATAGTAGATCATATCTCCGCGGCCGATAAGCTTCTCGGCTCCGGTGGTATCCAGAATGGTGTTCGAGTCCACACGGGTGGAAACGCGGAAGGCGATGCGGGCAGGGAAATTGGCTTTGATGAGACCGGTAATCACATCCACTGAAGGCCTCTGGGTGGCGATCACCACGTGGATACCGGCCGCACGACCCTTCTGGGCCAGACGCACGATGGAACTCATTATGCTGCGCTGCAGGGCACGTCCCTCAGGACCTGAACCTCCGGACATCGCAAGATCGGCGTACTCGTCGATGATGACCACGATGTAAGGCAGATATCTATGGCCTTCGGTAGGCAACAGCTTGTGGTTCAGATATTTCTCATTATAGAGAGTCACCTTGTTCACAAGCGACTTGCTGAGCAGAGCGTATCTCTGATCCATCTCCATACAGAGCGAGCGGAGTATCTTCTCAGCATTCTTCGGGTCCTTCACGATGGCGTTGCTCATCTCCTCATCCTCGTCTCCTGCAGAAGGAAGAACTGCCAGATAATGCTTGAGCAGACGGGCATAGGCGGAGAACTCCACCATCTTCGGATCGATGAACACGAGTTTCATCTCGGAAGGATGCTTGGCATAGAGCAGGGAGGAAACCAACACGTTCAGCCCCACTGACTTACCCTGTTTCGTGGCACCGGCCACCAGAAGATGCGGAGCGTCCGCGAGGTCGAAGACGCGAACTTCCTTCTGAATGTTGCAGCCGATGGCTACAGGGAGTTCGGCCTTGCTGCCCCGGAAGGCATCGCTGTTCAGAAGGGCCTTCAGAGGCACGGTCGCAGGTTTGTCATTTGCCACTTCGATACCTATGGCGTCCCCGAGGAGAACGATACGCACTCCCCTGGCGTTCAGACTCATAGCTATATCTTCCGAGCGGCTTCTGACCGAAGCGATCTTCACGCCCGGCGCAGGATATACCTTATACAGGGTGACGGTCGGACCCACAATGGCCTTCACGTCACGCACCTCGATATTATAGTTCGAAAGAACCGCGCGGATGATATTGTTGTTCTTCGTAAGCTCCGCGTCAGAAACCTCCTCGCGCGTTTCCGCGTAGTCCTTCAGCAGGTCCAGAGTCGGAAGTTTGTAGTCAGGAAGACCCTCAGGAGGGTCGATGCGGACGTTGATGCGCGGAAGCGGCTTTCTGACTTCAGTGTTCAGAGCCTCTCCGCGGTCGATTTCGGAAAGGCCGTCGTTTCCTTCTTCCGTCTCAGGAACAGTGTCTGTTATGGAAGCGACCTCAGCGGCAGTCCGGGCAGCCGAGACTACAGGCTCAGGAATGATTTCCGGTTCAGGTTCACGGACAGGTTCCGGCTCAGGAACTTCTTCAGGTTCAGCGGTTTCAGCCTCCTCCGGTTCCGCTTCCCCCTCAGGCTTCTCGCGGCGTTCCTTCGCGGAGAAGAGGCCGTTGAACCAGCGCTGGAAACGCGGACTCGCGAAAAGCAGCCACATCACCACAAGCAGAAGCGTCGCCAGAATGCTCGCCGGCAGGCCGATGAGATCCAGCGAACGCGAGATGAGACTCGCTCCGCATTCGCCTCCGAGTCCTCCTCCGAAGATGCTTCCGAGGCCGAGGCTCTGCCCGGCCAATGCAAACAGAAGCGATGTGACGAAGGCTCCCGTGATGGTCACAAGTATGGTGCGAAGTACTCTGATACGGTATTTCTGGGTGAAGAGGCGTATGGTCAGCGCCGCCAGAAGGGCCACAAGGGCAAGGCTGCCCAGACCGAACCAGCGGTAGACGAGAAGGCGGGACCATTTGAGCCCCATCTTTCCGGCCATATTGGCGCAGGATTTGGCACTGTCCATCATCGCAGGGTCCGTCAAAAGACTCTGGTCACGCTGCCAGGTGAAGAAATATGACAGCACTGATATGAGACTGAAAAGCGTGAAGACGGCCATAATCAGACCGACCACGCGAATGGCAGTCGCCTTCTGGGCATCATCCCAGTTTTTCCAGAAACGTAACATTTCCCCTATTTCTTGTTCGTATTGTTGCGCCGACCGTTGCGGCCACGGTTCCACTGACGGTTATTGCCGCCCTGACGGGCTCCCTGGCCCACATTTATGCTCATAGTAGGGCGGGAATAATTACCTGAATCACCTACCGGAGTCAGACGCAGGCCGTTCGGCACGGTGATGCGGTAGTCGGAGAGTTTCTCTATATCCTTGAAAATGGTGGAATCGGCCACGCTGTCCTTGTTCCAGATGAGGTACTGCTGCCTCATATAGATGGCCAGGGACCGGATCATCGCGGTCTTCATCTCGCCTTCAGGCTGGGAGGCGATCAGATCGATGATGCTTTCTATGTTGCGGCCATAATGGGTAGCCTTTATAGGCTTGTCTTTCAGCGGAATAGGCATCGGTTTGGTATCCAGGGACTCCTGAGTCGGCACAGGATACGGGGCGTCGATATCCAGGTCCAGACCGGCAATTATGAAGAGATGGTCCCAGAGCTTCTGCTCATAGTTCTCCTGCTGGTGCACCTGGGGATTCAGAAGTTCCATACTCTTGACCACGGCCCTGGCCTGCTCGGAACGCTTGTCGCGGTCCTTTATGGTCTTCAGGCGCTCGATCATCTCCAGCACGTTCCTTCCGTACTCGGGCATACGGAGTTTCTCCCGTTCGGTATTGTAATAAAGTTTGACGGTGTTCTCGTTAGCTTCCATAAAAAACAATGTCGGGGCATCAGACTGAGCCCGTGTAAAAAATGACTTGAGTCTCTTCAACGCGAGACCTTGCAAATATAGTTATAAAAACTCAGATGTGAAAGCGGAGGAAAAGAGCAGGCAGAGTTTTTTATAAAGACTACATTTACAGGGGATAAATTTCAGCTCCCACGAAATCGATCAGATCCTGCGGAGCGATCTTCAGCTGAAGGCCCCTCTGGCCTGCGCTGACATAGATGTAATCATACAGCAGGCAGCTCTCGTGGATGAAAGTCGGGAATTTCTTCTTCATCCCTATCGGGGAGCAGCCTCCGCGGATATAGCCTGTAGTAGGAAGCAACTCCTTGAGATGCAGCATTTCGCAGTTCTTGTTCCCGGAAATCTTTGCGGCAAGTTTCAGGTCGACTTCGAAATTGCCGGGAATCACGCAGACGAAGAAACCGTTGCGGTCTCCCCTCAGAACCAGGGTCTTGAAGACCTGTTCTATATTCTCTCCAAGCTGCCCGGCCACGTGGTCGACACTGAGGTCACTTTCATCCACTTCATAAGGGGCCAGTTCATATTTAATGCCCGCCGCATCCAGCAGACGGGCTGCATTTGTCTTTTCTCTAACTTCTTTTACCATAACTGATAACCCATTATCATGGTCCAGCCTATAGTTCTGATGAATTTGCTTATGAGCATCAGAAAGGCTGTCCAGGCGGGATGTGTCTTGTAGAAGCCGAGGGCCAGAACGAAGACGTCTCCGGCAAACGGAATCCATACGAAGAGGGCGAGCCAGACTCCGTATTTGTCCACATAGCGTTTCTGCTTCTCGAGGGTCTCAGGCTTGACCTTGAACCATTTTTCCAGCCATTCCCAGCGGCCGATCCAGCCCATCGCATAAGTTATGAGACTGCCTATCCAGTTGCCGAAGGTGGCGACCAGAAGGCAGGCCCAGGGCTGCTTGATGGCGGCGAGAGCTCCGATGTAAAGGGCATCGGAACTGAACGGAACTACAGTCGAGGCCAGGAGGCTTCCCAGAAACAGGCCCCAGAGGCCTAATTCGCTTAAACCGGACATTTCACTTCAACTACTTTATCAGTTTGCACATACCACAGGTAGCCGCGTACGGATTCATAGCCCATCTGACGGTAAAGCCGCATATATCCGGCTACCTGTTTCGTATACTCACCCTCAAATATGGATGAGCCGAACTTGTAGTCCACAATAATCACGCCGTCATCGTTTATGATCACTCTGTCAGGTCGTCTGGAGCTCTTGCTTTCAGACCCGTCTTCAGGCTCGTCGGCCGAGATTATATCGGCCTCGGCGAGAACTCTGCCATTGGCTGGGAACCAGCCGCGGGAGACTGCGGAAGCAAGACGAGAGGAGAGCATAACATAGTCTCTTTCAGCATCTTCCGCCTCGAGCTTGCCTGAACGTACAGCCTCGTCGAGCGCCGCGCGCAGGTCTTCAGGCCTGCGGACTGCCGAGAGCACGTCGTGGAGCACTATGCCGTTGATTCTGCGCGATGACCGGGCGCCTGCCAATCCGTCATCCCCGAAGAAGTCGGTGGTGTCCTTCGGAAACTTCAGGCGGTCTCCGATCCCTGACGGGTAGGACGGATATGCGGACTCGCAGGTAAGTTCCACCTTCTCGGACTTTTTCCGCTCCCGGTCCTCCCTTCTCTTTCTCCCGAAGTCATACGGCGTGCCGAAACTGCAGCTGCCGTTCTCATCGAGACGCCCGCGCAGATGGATGTACAGAATCTGCGAAATGTCAGAATATGTACCCAGACCTTCAGGACCGGCCTCCAGGACCTTTTTCGAAGGCTGCTTCGCTATGATGTGAAGGGACCTCGAAGCTCGCGTGAGGGCTACGTAGAACAGATTTATGCAGTCCATCTCCTTCTGGCACTTGTCCTCCCTGTAATCCTTGCAGAAGAGAGTATCCTGCAGCTGGGAGGAGAGTTCCAGGGGATAGATGCAGTCCGCTGCCGAAGTGAGTGCACTGCTGCCGTCGGAGAGGGTGAAACCCGGATTGTCATTTCCCAGATAGCACCAGTGGGTGGAGGTTTTGCTCATACTTACGGTTTCGGCGAACGGGAAGATGAGATAAGGGAATTCGAGACCCTTGGATTTGTGGATAGTCATCACCCGGACTGAAGACTTGTCCTCCGGAGAACTGATTTTGAGGGAAGTGCCGTTAAAGTACTCCAGGAAGGCCTGGAGATTCTGTCCGTTCGCGGCGGTCCACTCCTGGAGACAGTCCATAAACGACTGGATGAAAAGCACCTGGCCTTCGGTACAGCCCGGCGTGCGCGCCTCCATCTGACGGATGAGCGACTCGCAGAGGTCGGTGAGCGAATGCCATTCCATCTTCCACTCGCTTTCCTCGCCCTGAGGAATCAGGCAGGATGCCAGATAGCAGTTTATCTCGTCTTCAGGGTTATTCACCCAGGAGAGAAGCGACACCAGACGGCGCACCACCAGAGAAGACTTCACATCGAGGGAATCATCGCTTATGACAGGAATATCATTCTCTATCAGATAATTAGCCACATCCGAACCACTCTTGTTGTTTCTTACCAGGACCACGATGTCCCCCCATTCGGCCCCGTTGGCCCTGGCATCCCGGATGGACTGGAGCACGAGGGCGAGCTGGTCTTCGGCGGTGAAATCCACCTTGACGAAACCAGGCTGGGATTCGTGCTTTATGCAGACCTCCTGATGGACGTCGGTGTACTGGTCCGGCACGTCCGCTCCGAGCTGTCCGGCCGCAAACTCGAAGAAAGAGTTGTTGAATTCGACCACCGTGCGCGTGCTTCGCCAGTTCGCATCGAGAGGCTCCGTCTCAGCCGACGGGAACTGCTTCTGAAGCGTACTGCCCAGAAGTTTCCAGTCGGAGCCGCGCCAGCGGTAGATGCTCTGCTTGACGTCTCCCACGACCAGATTGTCATTGTGATTCGACTCGCTCTCTTTCAGAAGCGGGTGGAAATTCTCCCACTGGATGTTCGAGGTGTCCTGGAACTCGTCGAGCAGGAAGTGTTCGTAGCGCACGCCGAGTTTTTCATAGACGAAGGGGGCGTCGGAGCCGCCAATGATTTTACGGAGTATCTCGTTGCTGTCGTCAAGGCACATCACGTTCTTCTCCCTGATGAGCTCATCGAAATTGCGGAAGAATTCTCCGGCGATGCCCAGGCTGTAAATCTGGTCCTTGAGCAGTATCGCCGTCCTGTAGAGCCTGTATCTGTCGAAAAACAGGTCACGGAAGGCCTTCAGCGGCCCGTCAAGAACTCCCTGCACCATCGGAAGGAGCTTCGCGGCCTTCGTCTTGGAGAACCACTGCTCCGGATCTTCGGACTTCTCCATAAACGAGTCCGTCGGGGCGGCGTAACCGATTTTCGGGTCCGGTTTCCGGGTATATTTCTCCACCGCCTGCAGGAACTTGCGGTTCGAATCGGCCGGATCCACGCAGCAGCGTTTCAGCGTGTCCTGCACCTCCTGTGCCGCTTTCTGAACTGCCGACTCGAAGGATCTGATATAGGCGACGCATTCATTGCGGATCTTTTTCAGACGCTCGCGCGAGAACATATCCTCATCCTTGAGGCCGTGTTCATTCAGCAATGCGCTGTGCTCGGCGGACTTGAGGTTTTTGGCATTCTTGAAGATGGAATCGGAAAGATTCACCTTGTTTCCCTGCTCCAGACCTGACATTACGGTCTCGTCAAGCCAGGTAAGCATCTCCTTGTCATCCTCCGTGATGGAATCCAGCATCCTGTCCACGGACTCCTGGATAAGGGAATCCCTGTCCAGTTCGACCTGATAGGAGGCGAAATAGCCGATCTCGCGGGAGAATGCCTTGAGAGCCTGCTGGAAGAAGCTGTCGATGGTGCTCACAGCGAAGGCGCTGTAATCGTGCAGGATGCTTACCAGCACGTCTGCGGCGCGCTCCTTGAGCTTTTCGGCGCTCGGGAAGAGTGAAGGAACGAAATCTTTATAGTAATCCGACTCCTCGGGAGTTCCGGAGAGTTTCGACAGTTCCTTGAGGATGCGGGACTTCATCTCGGCAGTGGCCTTATTGGTGAAAGTCACCGCGAGAATGTGCCTGTAGGCATATCTGTCCGGGTTCTGCAGCAGCAGAGTTATATATTCCCTGGTCAGGCGGTAGGTCTTGCCGGAGCCCGCCGAGGCTTTCAGTATCTTCATCATAGCGCAGTCATCATTTTCCACATATAGTCCTGAAATCGCACCAGCCGCATTTCTTCCCGGTCCCGTTCCTCAGGAACGGTTTGTCCAGGTCGGAGATCTCATCAAGAAGAGCCTTGAGCTCCTCTTTCATCAATCCCGTAAATTTCTGGCTCACAGGCACATTGCGCACCTGGTTCACAAAGAGGTCCGTCACCGGATAGATGGTGTTCAGAACCTTTCGTCCCGCCCTTTCCTTCTCCACATACATATCGTAGAGGAAGAGCTGGAAGGCATATTTCGGGCGGGCGTCCGGATCGCCGCGGAAGAGTTTCTCCACGACTTCCCCGGCATTGTCGTCCGATATGTCGATGTCGGCATCCTCAACCTTGCCGGTCTTGTAGTCCACCACGCGGAACTCCCCGTCAGCGAAGCTGTCCATACGGTCGATATAGCCTTTGAAGCGGTAGTCTCCCAGACTCCAGTAACGCAGCTGCTCAAGACCCAGGACACGGAACGCCATAGTGCCGTAATCCTTCATCAGTTCGAGGTCGCGTTCGAGAGTCTTCTTCACGTAACGCACGACCATATTCTCATAGACCAGGTCGCGGCCCGTCACTTCCAGACTGTGCAGTTCATTCATTATCAATGTTCTGACTCTCGCCCGAATGTCCTTGTCCCTTTTCAGCCAGGATTCGATGTACTCGCGGCTGACGGTCTTCAGGGCTTCGGCGTCCTTCAGGTTTCCACGCTCCATACTGAAGTCGGGAGCCATCGCGGCAGGACCGGAATATATGGCCTGCATCGTCTTGTGATAGACATTTCCTATCATTCCGGCGTCCAGGGATTCGCTCACTTCGGTCTGTTCGCTCAGATGCTTTACGGCCGAGTAGTAGAATTTCGCCTGGCAGTCCAGGTAGCAGTTGAGTGAAGACGCCGAGAGATGTCCCTTTTTCAGCTCTTCGATGTCCCCGGCCGTCTTCTCTATCGAATCCTCTTCAGCGGAAAAGCTGATTCCCGACTTGGCGACAAAGCGGTCGACATTCACGCCGAAATGCAGTTCCAGCTGCTTGATGTAGCGGCTTTCCTCGCCCGTCTTCGTGCCCGCGGTACGCGAGTCGCAGAGCATCCAGACGCGCGACGGGCGGTGAATCATACGATAGAAATAGTACGCCCAGACAGCGTCCTGGAATTCGTAGGTCGGAAGAGAGAAACCGCGCCGCAGCTCGGGAGGAATGAACGAGGAGCTGACGGAGCGCCGAGGGAAAAGTCCCTCGTTGCAGGAGAGAATCACGAGGTTCCGAAAATCCAGCGAACGCGTCTCGAGCGGACCCATAATCTGCAGTCCCTTAAGAGGTTCGCCGCGGAAAGGCACGCTCACGGAGCTGACCATCTGAGTGATCAGGCGTGCGTAGGTGACAGGCAGCACAGAAAGGCGTTCGGCCTGCAGCCGAACAATGCTGAGGTAGTATTCCCGTGCGAATTCGAGTTCAAGGGCCATTTCCTCCTTCTCCTTGAGCTGAACGGCGAGGGCGAAGATCACTTCCTTCTGGTATTCCTGAATCTGTCTGATTGTCTCCGGTTCAGATGATTTCGGATCGGTAATGACCGGACGGAAGATGACTTCGGCAAGAGGGTTCCATTTGAGTTCGTCCTGAGGGATATAGTATTTCACGCCCTCCTTCACCTTCGTGGCGGCCGCGAGGGCGTCCGCGTCGAGAAGCGAGGAGAACAGGCTGTTCGAGAATATGCTCCAGACCTGGCGGTGATAGAAGAACCACTGTCCGTCCTTGCAGCGCAGATGCATCTGCAGGGCCATAATGTCGTTCATCAGGGAGAAGAAGGTGCTGCCTCCCATAGGATAGCCCATAGTGACGTTTACCTTGATCTCATCCGGAATGGCGTTCAGCACACTCATAAGCATATTTTCATCCGGAAGTACGATGGCCGTATCGATGCCCACTTCCGAAAGATTTCCCTTATGGCACTTGTCGGCAATGTACCTGAGGATGGCGGGGAGCTGCTTCACCTGTCCGACTGAAGACGGGACGCTTATGAGCTTGAATTTGGATTCCGGGAGGGTTTCGAAAGGGCTCTTTTCCTTTGCTTCGGGCGTGGCGGGATTGGACGCGTCAGCGGCCACGGGAATGGACTCCACGGTCACGGCATCAGGCTCCAAGGTGGCCGAGCGGAGGAAGTCCGCCTGCGGGAAGTCGCTGATGTTCTGCGACATAAAGCGGGATGAGGCATTACGCGGGTCGCGTATCCACCCGCCTTCCCAGTCCCAGCAGAAGTCCGCGATCTTCGCATCGCGCAGACGCCTGAGCACGAATTTCTCGCACTCGTTCAGGGCATTCAGGCCGACGATGACAAATCGCTTCACTTCCGGGTAGACAGCGCCCATCACATCGACCGCGCCGCTTTCCTTAATGGCCTGTACCAGAGCACGGTAGGCCATTCCCTCATAGCAGAGGCCCTCGGCGCGCAGGACTTCGTTGAAATCGGAGTAAAGCGGGTAAAGTATGTTCCAGATGCGGCTGAAACGCTCCTTGACGTTGAAACCTTCCCCGTCGGCGGAGTCCTCGCCGGTCCTGGCCCCGGAACTCTCTCCCATAGCGCGGAAATGCTTGATGAAGCGGCTCATAGCCTCCTTCTGCTCCTCGGTGAGATAGGAGAGGTCATCCTGCAGGGAATTGAACTCGGAGACATTTCTGAAGAGTTTCTCCGGGTCAGCGAGATATTTGTCCACATCGTCGAAATCGGCGAGCAGGACATCGCCCCAGAAGATGAAATCATCGAGCTGCTCAGCATTGGGATTGTGCCTGACATAACATTCGTAAAGCTTGACCAGCAGGTGGATGCGTTCGGCCTTGTTCATTCCGGAGGCCTTCTGGAAAAGGTCTCCCATCGTGGTCATCGCGGGAGCGAGCACGGGAGCGCCGCCGCGCTGTTTCACGGCTTCGACGAGATATTTGCGGAAGAACACCATCGAACGGCGGTTCGGGAACACGAAGCACAGGCGGGAGATGTCCGTATCGGAGATGTAATGGTCGGCGACCTGTCTGAGAAATTCTGTCATAGCGTCTTATCTGAGTCTTGCGAATCTACTTATTATACCGCGAATTTCCAAGAATCTTTCGCGCGAGCGGAGAGAATGTCATCTACCGCACCAAGCGCGCTCTGGTGCTGCTGGGGCTGTCGTATTTCAATTCGCTCCGCCAGCTTTCGGACAACGGCTGACATTCAGATAGTTTCACTCGGCCTCCGGCCAATCCCGCCACGACTCTCCGCGTCCTTGCGGAGGTCTTTTTTTCAGTATATGAACAGCCCTATGACGCCGGCGGAAAGTATGATGGCGATAGGCCCCAGCTTTTTCGTCTGGCTCAGAATCAGGGCTGCGGCGAAGAGGGCCCAGGCGGTCCAGTTCGGGAAATTCTCCTCTATGATGGATATCGGATGCACGTGAAGCGTGAGCACTATCGCAGCGGCGGCGATAAGGCCGGCCACTACCGGGCGCAGGCCCTTCATAGCATAGGCGTATGCCTGGCTGGAATGGTATTTATTGAAGATTCTGATGACTACGAGAAATACCAGGAAGGACGGCAGAACCACCGCGAGGGTGGAGAGGAAGGAGCCCAGAATGGATAGTCCCACACCGTATCCGGCCGTATGTATGACTTCATAACCCACATAGGTGGCGCAGTTGATGGCCACAGGTCCGGGGGTGCTCTGCGATATGCCCACGATGTCGGTGAAAGCCCCTTCGGAAAGCCAGCCGTGAAGCATAACCACCTGGCTCTGAATGAGTGAGACCATAGCGCCGCCTCCGCCGAAGTTCAGCAGACCTATGAGAAAGAAGGTGTAGAAGAGTTCCCAGAAAAGTATCATTTCGCGTCCTCCCCGTTTTCAGATGTCCCGGTCGGATTCTGACCGCTGTCCTGTTTCTGATTTTTTCCCTTCAGCACCGAAATGCTGACCGCACCGGCTATCACCGTCAGGATAATCCAGATGGGCGATACGCTGAGGAAAGCCACCAGGAAGATGGTTCCGAGGGCCAGAGCCACGCCCCACCAGGTCCACCTGGAGCCCTTGGTCATATCCAGGGCAGCTGAAAGTATGAGGGCCACCGCCACAGGGCGGACACCCTGGAAGAAGCGGCGGACATAAATATTGTCCTTGAAACTGGTGAAGACCATCGCGATGGCGAGGATTATCAGGAAGGACGGAAGGGCGGCGCCGAAAGCCGCAACGATACTTCCCTTGACTCCCCTGATGCGGTAACCCGCGTAGTATGCGATATTTATGGCGAGAATTCCCGGGGCGCTCTGCGCCAGAACCGTGACGTCCTTATAGTCTTCGGCGCTGATCCAGCCGCGCCTGGTGACTTCATCGCCTATGAGAGGGAGCATCACATAACCTCCCCCGATGGTGAAGGCTCCGATCTTCGAGAAAACCCCGAACACGCTCCATAATGATACGTTCTTTTCCATAACCGCCCGCAAAGTTAGCAAGATACAGTGAAACCGTCAAACAAAAAACCGGCGGTGAAGGGATTCACTGCCGGTTTCAAAGCAAGCACAAAGGCTGCTGAAAGACTACCATCTATCCTCGGATGAAACGGTGAGCTTCTTGCGTGCGTGACGACGGCGGGAAGCCAGGACGCGACGGCCGTTTGCAGAGCTCATACGCTCGCGGAAGCCGTGCTTGTTCACACGCTTGCGGTTGGAAGGTTGAAATGTTCTTTTCATTATCTTAAATTTTTATATTTTTTCGCATTAAACTCAAAAGGACTGCAAAGTTAATTATTTTCAATATCTATCACAAATTTTTCTGCAAAATATTCGTCGCGAAGCCAAGTATCGATCTTCCAGCAATGTACAGAGCCTTTTTTCAGATTGTTTTTCTCCATCACCGTCACGACTTCCTCATTTATGTCCCCGCCTTTCAGATATAGGATGCTCCGCGAGAACTTTCCGCGCACCCAGGGATAGAACTGCTCCAGAGTCGTCACGGCCCGCGAAACCACATAATCGAAAGTCTGCGGCAGACTCTCCGCGCGGGCATTCACCAGTTCCACATTCTTAAGTCCCAGAGATTCAGCGACTCCCGAGGCCACCTTCAGCTTCTTTCCTATCGAATCGCAGAGCGTGAAATGAGCCCCCGGCATCATTATCGCGAGCGGGATGCCCGGAAAGCCCCCGCCGGTGCCCAGATCCAGAATCTGCACAGGACGGTCCGCAACCGCTCCGTCCAGCCCGCACAGAGAGGCGAAAACCTCCGGCCGGTTACGGCGGAGATACGCCGCAATCCCCAGAGAATGAAGCACGTGGTGCTCGTAAAGCCCGTCAATATCCTTTCTCGAAATGACATTTATCTTCGAGTTCCAGTCGCGGTACAGCGCATCCATCCCGCGGAACTGCTCCAGCTGCTCCGCGCTCAAAAAAGGAAACTCCTCGCGAACAATATTTTCAAAAACACTGAATTCCATATAATCAACATTTTACGCGGCCTTGCGGCCAATAATCCATCGGGCCTTGCGGCGGTCAATGCAGTCCTCACATTGGACGAAGTCCGCTCAGACTTCCTCCTCCTCGTCGGAGCGCATCTGCTCGATGAACGCCTTCGCGCGGCGGATGCGGGTACGGACGGTGTTCAGTTCGAGACCCGTTGCGGCGGCGATTTCCTTGTACGGCATCCCTTCGACCAGACGCTTGCGCGCAACATCCTGATACAGAGGCGAGAGACGCGCAATGTATTTCTCCGTCTCGACCTGGTCCTCGCCGCGGATTATGCTCTCGAGCGGCGACTCGACGCCGTCCGGGATGGTCTCGACCGGCGAACTGCCGCCGCCGTCATCCTCGTCCATCGACACCATCAGGTCGCGACGCCGGCGCTCCTCATCCAGGAGGTCGATGGTCGTATTGCGCGCGATGGTGCGCAGCCAGGTGAAGAACTGGCTCTTCGTCGGATCGTAAGTGCTTATCCCTCTGAACGCCTTCTCGAAACTGCGCGAACAGATATCATCCACGTAGAGGTCGTCCAGGTTCTTGTTCCAGGACTTGATGAGCGAGCGCAGAGAGACGATATACTCGTCCCAGAGGGCCGTGAAGGCATTGCCGTCACCAGCGATGGCCATCTTTATGAGATTATTGATGCGATTCGAGCCAATTTTTTCCATAACTGCATTCTACTGTAAGCGGAACTGACAGTTCCACGACATTTTCCATTTCCTCAACGACTATTTTCCGAAGCATCTCAAGTTCGTCCGGCGGCAGCTCGAAGAGCAGTTCGTCGTGAATCTGAAGCACCATCATCGCCTGCAGGCCGGCCTCGCGCATACGGCGGTCGATCGCGATCATCGCGAGCTTGATGATGTCGGCCGAAGTGCCCTGGATCGGGGCGTTGACCGCATTGCGCTCGGCGAGCGAACGCACGGTGGCGTTCTTAGAGGTGATGTCCGGCAGGTAGCGCCTGCGCCCGAAAAGCGTCTCGACATAGCCGCTCTCGCGCGCTGCGGTCACCGTATCGTCGATGAACGAGCGGATCGACGGGAAGGAGAGGAAGTAATCGTCTATGATTTTCTTCGCCTCGGCTCGCGGACAATGCAGTCTCTGAGCGAGTCCGAAGGCGGAAATTCCGTACATTATGCCGAAGTTCGCGGTCTTCGCGATACGCCGCTGCTCGCCTGTCACTTCGTCAGTCGCGACCCCGAAGATCTTCGCCGCGGTGGCCCTGTGCACATCCTCGCCGGACTTGAACGCGGTTATGAGGTGCCTGTCGCAGCTCAGGTGCGCCATAATCCTCAGTTCGATCTGCGAATAGTCGGCTGACAAAATCAGCCAATCCTGTTTTGCCGCCGTGAAGGCCTTGCGGATTTCCTTGCCGCGCTCTGTGCGGATAGGGATGTTCTGAAGGTTAGGATTGGACGACGAGAGTCGGCCGGTAGCAGTAAGTGCCTGATTGAAAGTAGTATGCACGCGACCATCGAGCGGCGAGACGTAGCTCGGGAACGGCTCGATGTAGGTCGAGAGAAGCTTTTTCGCTGCGCGGAATTCGAGGATTTCGCCTATGATCGGGCTACGGTCCGCGAGCGCGAGAAGCGTCTCTTCGTCAGTGCTCCAGGCACCGCGTGCGCCCTTTTTCGCCTTCGGATCGAGGGCGAGTTTCTCGAAGAGGACCGTTCCGACCTGCTTGGGTGAGGAGACGTTGAGTTCGGGTTCTCCGGCCAGTTCGCGTACGGCGTTTTCGTGCCTGATGATTTCTTCGCGCAGCATCGCGGAGAATTCGCGAAGGGATGCCAGGTCCACCTTCACGCCGCTTCTTTCCATACGCGCAAGTACCTTGAGCAGAGGCTCTTCGATGCGGTCGTAAAGGTCTTTGGCGCCGCTGTTCTGCAATTCTTCTTCGAGTTTGTGGCTGAGCTGGAGGATGGCAGCAAGATGCTGGGAATCATCGCTGGGCTGCTCCGGGGCCTGTTCATCGCCGAAAAGCGAACCCACGGACTCCCCAGCCTCGGTCCGGCTGTCGAGGCTGATACCGAGATAGCTCTGGGCCAATATCTCGAGAGAGTGGCTGCGCTCGGGATTCAGAAGATAGTGCATCAGGCTGATGTCAAATAACTTGCCCTTCATCTCCACTCCGGCGTGCGCGAGCTGGCTGAGCTGGAGTTTCAGGTCGACGCCGCATTTGCTTATCCTCTCGTCTTCAAGCACTTGCCTGAAGTCAGCGAGGCTGCCGCGGCTGACCGCCATCTGTTCCCCCTGCCCGAAGCAGAGCTCGACTCCCGTGACCCGTGCGAAGATTCCCGTTCCCGCAGCGTTGACCTGAATTGCGCAGCGGCCTCCGGCCAATTCGGGATTGGCCGCGACATTCGCGGCCGGGATAATATTTATCTTACTGACTGTCTGAGGTTTGGACGCCGGCTTGGGCTCTCGGGAGATGTGCGCTATGTGGCGGCGGAGCGAATTGAATTCGTATTTTTCGAAAAGGTCGGCCAAAGCGGGGCTGAAGTTCATATCGAGCCTCATAGTCTCGACCGGAACCTCGACAGGAACGTCTGTTCTGATGGTTACCAGGTCTTTGCTGAGGGCGATATGGTCTTTCGCTTCGAGGAACATCGCCTGCTGGCGGGCGCTCAGTTCGCCGATATGGTCGTAGATGTTCTCGACGCTGCCGTATCTGGAGATGAGCTTGGCGGCGCCGACTTCGCCCACGCCCTTTACGCCCGGGACGTTGTCAGCGGTGTCGCCGCAGATGGTGAGCATATCGATGACCTGCAGAGGGCTCCCGATTCCGTAGCGTTCGCAGATGCCCTTCACGTCGATTATTTCGTTGTCATTGCCGGATTTGCCGGGCTTGTACTGGAAGATGGTGCGGTCGATGAGCTGGCCGTAGTCCTTGTCAGGAGTGA
>CAVCSJ010000011.1:0-23930 GCA_963604895.1 bacterium | reverse complement strand
GCGAGCGCTCCCCTGCTCTGGAAAGCCACGCGCAAGGGCATTCCTGCCCTGATTCAGGAGCAGAACGGCTTCGCGGGACTGACGAACCGCCTGCTCGGACGCCGCGTGAAGCGCATCTGCGTAGCCTACGAGGGGATGTCCAAGTTCTTCCCCGAAGACCGTATCATACTCACAGGCAACCCGATACGCAGCGAGATCGTTCCCTCGACCGATGCTCTCAGAGCCGAGGGCCTGTCATATTATGGGCTGCAGGCAGCCAATCGCCATATCCTCATCGTGGGCGGAAGTCTGGGAAGCCGCACGCTGAACGAGGCTATGAAGAAATGGATAAACGACGGCTGTCCGGGAGCCGGGGACGTGGAAATCCTATGGCAGTGCGGATCCTATTACAAGAAGGGCGTGGATGAGTTTATGGCCCAGCACAAGGAACTGACATTCATACACCATTCGGATTTCATCCGCAAGATGGGACTCGCCTACGCGGCCTCCGACCTGGTCATCTCCCGTTCGGGAGCAAGCTCGATATCAGAGCTTTGCGCAGCCCACAAGGCAAGCGTCCTCGTGCCGTCCCCGAATGTGGCTGAAGACCATCAGACACACAATGCGATGGCTCTCGTAAGACGCGGAGCCGCAGTCCTCGTGAAGGATGGCGAGGCTGGAGAGAAACTTATGCAGACCGCTCTGGAACTGGTCCGCGAGCCTGATAAGATATCTGAGATGGAACGAAACGCCGCTTCGCTTGCGCTGCCGGAGGCGGCTCTCACTATAGCGGAAGAGGTATATAAAATATTGGACAGCAATGTATAGGAACATTTATTTCATAGGAATCGGCGGCATCGGAATGAGTGCCATCGCAAGATACTGGAAGTTCAAGGGACTTACGGTGTCCGGTTATGACAAGACTCCGTCCGACCTGACTGCGGCGCTGGAAAAGGAGGGCATCGCAGTCCATTATGAGGACGATGTGAACTATATCCCGAAGGACATCGAGAATACCCTGGTGGTCTATACTCCGGCCATTCCCGAAAGTCTTGAGGAGCTCAAATATGTGAAGGAGCAGGGCTACAGCGTGCTGAAGCGCTCGCAGATTCTGGGCGAGATCACCCGCGGACAGACCTGCCTCGCAGTGGCGGGAACCCACGGAAAGACCACTACAAGCACTCTGACGGCACATATCGTGACCGAGAGCGGAGAAGGATGTTCGGCCTTCCTCGGCGGAATCTCGAAGAATTACGGCACGAATATGCTGGTCAGCCACCGCCCTACCGTGGTGGTGGAGGCCGACGAATATGACCGTTCCTTCCTACAGCTGCATCCTGCCATCGCCGCCATCACGGCTATGGACGCTGACCATCTGGACATCTACGGAGACCTCGAGCACGTGCAGGAGGCCTTCCGCAAGTTCGCCTCGCAGGTGGGCGACTCACTCGTAATCAAGCTCGGACTTCCTGTAAGTCAGGAAGATACAAAGGCAAAGATATATACCTACCACGTGGATGATCCGCGTGCGGATTTCCACGCGGAGAATATCCGTCTGGGAGCCCTCGGGCACTACACCTTCGATCTGGTCTATCCTGAAGGCCGCATAAACGGCATCAAGGCCGGGGCCTTGGGCCGCGTGAACGTGGAGAACAGCGTGGCTGCAGCCGCGATCTGCCTCTGTCACGGAGTGCGCGAGGAGGCCATCCGCAGCGCCATCTCCAGTTTCCAGGGAGTGCAGCGCAGGATGGACGTGCACGTGAACCGTCCGGACCTCACCTATATCGACGACTATGCGCATCATCCTCAGGAACTTGCAGCCACAATCGCTTCGCTTCGCGGAATCTTCCCGGGCAGAAAGATCACTGCCATATTCCAGCCGCATCTTTTCTCCCGTACCCAGGATTTCGCAAAGGAATTCGCCGAGGCACTGAGCGCAGTGGACAAGCTGATCCTTCTGGACATCTATCCGGCAAGGGAAGAGCCTATTCCGGGTGTCACTTCCGAGCTGATATTCAAGGATGTGACTGCTCCCGAGAAAGTTATGATGCACCGCGAGGACGTACTCGAGGCCCTCAGGGGCGAGAAACCCGATGTGCTCGTCACCTTCGGAGCGGGCAATATTGACCGACTTGTCGGTCCTATAACAGAAATGCTTGAGAAACGATGAAGCTGTGCCGGAGACATATTCTTTCGCTGACTGCGCTCTTCGCGCTGCTGGTGGCGATGGTTGCGACGACTTCGCTCGCGTCCGTCGACCGCAGGCTGCGCACGTGCGAGGGGGTGAGGGTGACCTTTACCGACGGACCGCGATTCCTGAGCGAAGCGGATGTCAAGGCTGTGCTGGACAAGCGTTGCGGAACTTACATCGGGCAGAGGCTCGACAGTCTGCAACTCTTTAAGATAGAACAGGTTCTGAATATGCAGAGCGCCGTACTGCGGAGCGAGGCGTGGACCACGGACGACGGCTACCTGAATGTGCGGATTACGCAGCGGGTGCCGGTCGCGAGGTTCCAGAACGGCGATGACGGCTTCTACGTGGACAGGAACGGAGTGTATTTCCCGCTGAAGGATTCATACTGCGCGGACGTGCCGGTAATCGACGGGAATGCTCCTGTGGGCAGCAGCGACAAAGCGCGCAAGGAATGGATGCAGGACGCTCTGAATATGCTCGCCTATATGGACGGCGGCTGGGCTGACAGGATCGTGCAGATGCACGTGGACGAGAACGGGGACCTGATTCTGATCCCCCGCGAAGGGAACGAGAGCTTCGTTTTCGGGCAGCCGCGCGACGTGGAGGACAAATTCTCCAGGATGGAGGACTACTACCGCTACGTCAGACCGGGCGAAAAGAAGTACACAGTCGTAAATTTGAAATATGAAGGACAGATCGTATGCAAGTAGGAAGATAATTCTTAACTTGCGAAATTATAAGCAATTATGGACGAGAGATATATAGCATCGATTGATTTGGGCTCATCGAAGATCGCGGTGAGCGTGGCCGAGATCGACGGCAGCAATGTCCAGATCGTATACTACCGGGAGATTCCTTCCGAGGGCGTACGCAACAGCGTGGTGTTCAACCCGGAGAAGGCCGCGGTCTGCGTGCGGAAAGCGCTCGCCTCGGCCGAGGAGGAACTGAAGATAAAGATTCTGCAGCTCGTGGTCGGCCTGCCGCGCTACAGCGTGCTCCAGCAGAGTGCCTGCGCGAGCATGGAGCGCTCGGACAAGGAGAGTTCCATCACCCAGGAGGAAGTGGATTTCCTGAAGAACGAGGCTGTGGACACCTACCCGCTGACGGACAAGGAGCGCGATTTCATCTACGGCATCGTGCCTCAGTCGTTCTCGACCGACGATTACATTATGGCGAGCGAGAATGACATCGTGGGTATGGTCAGCGACACCCTGGACGGCAATTTCAAGGTCTTCATCGGCAAGAAGAGGGCCTGCGCCAATGTGGACAAGGTGATGAACATCGCGGGCAAGGCCATCGCGGGCAAATACTTCATCCCCGAGGTGACTGCGAAAGCCGTGCTGACTTCCGAGGAGCGGGAGAACGGCGTGGCGCTCATCGAAATAGGCGGCGGCGTGACCTCAGTGACCATCTACCACAAGAACATCCTCTGCCATTACTCTTCGATCCCG
Source organism: bacterium (assembly GCA_963604895.1). Classification (GTDB taxonomy): domain Bacteria; phylum Bacteroidota; class Bacteroidia; order Bacteroidales; family UBA932; genus Cryptobacteroides. Next base: position 20,306 of record CAVCSJ010000011.1, on the reverse strand, counting down.
TTCGGAGGCAAGACCATTACGAGCGACATTCGTCTCGAGTGCGGCACCTCCGAGAGACTTTCGGAGAACATCAAACTTGCCTACGGCGTCTGTATGCCTGAGAAGCTGCTGACTCTGCGCGACAAGATAATCCAGATAGAGAACAAGGAGGACGGAAGTTGCAAGCAGCTGACGGTAAAGTACTTGTCTGAAGTCATAACCTGCCGCGTAAAGGAGATTCTCGAGGCGTGCCTCTACAAGATTCAGGAAAGCGGCTATGCCGACCAGCTTCGCAGCGGCATCGTGCTGACAGGCGGCGGAGCCTCACTCCCGAACCTCGCGGCCTACGCCAAGGAGCTCTCCGGCTACAACGTCCGCATCGGCTACCCGCTGCACAAATTCTCCTACTCCGGCTGTCCGGAAGTAAACGAACCGTCAGCCGCCGCCTCGATAGGAATGATCCTCGCGGCAAAGGAGAACGAACTGCTTAACTGTCTCTCCGACAAGATCATACTGCCTAAGCGCACCTTCGTAGAAGAAAGCGCGGAGCAGGAGACCCCGCAGGAGCCTGAGGCTCAGCAGACGGAAACTTCGGAGGCCGCTCCGCGTCCAATGGAAGAGCAGTCTGCCGGCATTCCGCAGTCCGGAGAGGAGGCCGCTTCTGCGGCCAATCCTGTGGCGAAGGAAGAAGATAAACCTATCCCTGAGCACCTTATCCCGCCTGAGGAATTCGGCGAGGCGGTACCGAAGCCGGAGAAGCCTAAGAGAGAAAAGCCTAGGAGAAAGCCTCACGTCACCTGGACCACCAGCGGATTCGGGAAATTCCTGAACAAGGTTTCCCACGGAATGGAGGGCGTGATCGACAATCTTTACAATGAAATGGATGAATAGCGACAATATGGATAACTTTGAGATACCGACTATGGAACCGCCGACCGACTGGGTCGCGAAAGAGTCTGAAATCTCCGTCATCGGTGTGGGTGGCGGCGGTTGCAATGCCGTGAATTATATGTACTGTCAGAATGTACAGGGCTGTAAATTCGTGGCCTGCAACACTGACTCCCAGGCCCTGCAGAAATGCAGCGTCCCGACGAAAATCCAGCTGGGCCGCGGACTCGGTGCCGGAACCAACGCCACCGTGGGCCGCAATGCCGCCCTCGAATCGCAGGACGAGATAGCGTCCGTCCTCTTCGACCACAATACGGATATGCTTTTCATCACTGCCGGAATGGGCGGCGGTACTGGTACAGGAGCTGCTCCGGTGATAGCCAAGATGTCCCGCGACCGCGGCATTCTGACCGTGGCAGTGGTCACCCTGCCTTTCGAAAATGAAGGCGCAGAGGCCCTCGGAAGGGCCATTGACGGCATCAATGAGCTGAAGAAGAACGTCGACAGCCTCCTTATCATAAACAACGACAAGCTCTACCAGCAGTTCGGAGACCTCCTCGTGCAGGATGCCTTTCCGAAGGTGGATGAGATTCTGGCCACAGCCGTGAAGGGCATAATAGAAATCATCAAGTCGCACGGCTATGTAAACGTGGATTTCGAGGACGTGAAGACCGTTATGAAGGACAGCGGCCTCGCCCTGATGGGCTGCGGAAGCGGCAAGGGTGAGAACCGCATAGATGACGCCATAAACTCCGCCATAAACTCTCCGCTGCTGAACGATTTCGTAATCAACACCGCCCGCAAGGTCCTGCTGAACATCACCTTGGCCAACAATGAGAACGGCCTGAACATGACCGGTCTGAACGAACTCACGGACAAGATCCGCCAGGCGCTCGGAAAGTTCACCATCTTCAAGCGCGGTATCATCTGGAACGAGGATCCGGACGCGGACGACACCATAAAGATCACCGTCATCGCCACCGGCTTCGAATACAGCAAGCTGAACAAGATCACGAACGTGGACCTGGGCAACCTGATTACCATCTCTGACGATTTCGTCTACGACAAATCCCGACGCGATGAGGGAGAGGGTGTAAGCCTGCCGGATACAGGCTCGATCCAGAATATCGGCTACAACACCCAGGAGAACCGTCGGACCTTCAATTTCAGCGAGGACGACAAGCCTGCACTGCTCGTAAGCAGTGCCCAGGACTACAGTATGCTGGAGAACATCCCGGCCATCCGCCGCGGCTATCATCAGGAAAAGAAACAATAAACGATATGGAACGCAAGACAAGAGTAAGATTCGCACCGTCACCTACCGGCCCCCTTCATATGGGAGGCGTCCGCACGGCGCTTTATAATTATCTTTATGCCAAACAGAGGGGCGGAGACTTCATCATCCGCATCGAAGATACTGATTCCCACCGCTTTGTGCCGGGAGCCGAAGAGTATATAATCGAGGCCCTGCGCTGGTGCGGCATCATTCCCGACGAAGGAGTGGACGAGAACGGAAAGGTAGTGGAGGTTCCTTCGGAGAAGCATCCCCACGCCCCTTACCGCCAGAGCCAGAGGCGCGGACTGTACCGCAAATATGCCGAAGAGCTTATCGGGCGCGGCTACGCTTATTATGCCTTCGACAGCTCGGAAGAACTTGAGGCTATAAGGGCCGAAGCAGAGAACAGGGGCGAGACTTTCACCTATAATCACGTCTCCCGCCTCAAGCTCCGCAATTCCCTGACTCTCAGCGCAGAGGAAACATCCCGCCTGCTCGCCGAAACCACCGACTGGACCATCCGCTTCAAGATGCCGGAAAACACTGTGGTGAAGATGGACGACCTTATCCGCGGCCATATCGAGGTGAATACCGACACCCTGGATGACAAGGTGCTCTGGAAGAGGGCGGACGAACTGCCTACATACCATCTGGCAAACATCGTGGACGACCATCTGATGGAGATCAGCGAGGTCATCCGCGGCGAGGAGTGGCTTCCGTCCCTCCCGCTTCACTATATGCTCTACAAGGCCTTCGGCTGGGAGGACAGCCAGCCCCGCTTCGCCCATCTTTCCCTGCTTCTCAAGCCTGTGGGCAACGGCAAGCTGAGCAAGCGCGACGGCGACAAGCTCGGTTTCCCTGTATTCCCGCTGCGCTGGGTGAATCCTCAGGGCGAGGTTTCGCACGGCTACCGCGAGGACGGATATTTCCCTGAGGCCTTCGTGAATATGCTCGCGATGCTGGGCTGGAATCCTGGCGATGACCGGGAGATGTTCACTATGCCTGAACTCGTCAAGGCCTTCTCCCTGGACAAGGTCCAGAAGGCGGGCGCCAAGTTCAATCCTGACAAGGCCAAGTGGTACAACCGCGAGTATCTGCGCAAGAAGAGCGACCAGGAGCTCACCGAGCTTTTCGTTCCGGTACTCGAAAGCCACGGGGTCAAGGTGACAGGATGCTTCAGATGCCCTGTTTCTGCCGATTTCGCAGAGCATTCGTTCTCAATGAATTATGTCAAGAATGTGGTTACTCTCACCCGCGAGAGGGCTACTTTCGTCGCAGATATCTGGAACATAGCCTCCTATCTTTTCATCGCCCCGTCGGAGTTCGAGGCGTTCGGTGTGAAGGCAGGAGCCGCCACCGAGAAGCCTGCAGGGCCTGCGGATCCTCGAGCGAAGGTTTATGACGACAGTCTGACCGCGCCGTTCCTCGCCAAGGACGTGGACAAGTTCTGGAAGGAGGACAATCCTGCCCACGCCGCCGAGGCAGCCGCACACGTATGCGCGCTCGAGGGCGATTTCAGCAAGGAAAGAGTAGAGTCCGCTCTGGAAGAATACATCAGGGAGCAGGGCTGGCCGATGGGCAAGGTTATGAACTGCCTCAGGCTGGCATTGGCCGGAACGGCCAACGGACTGGGCATCGCAGACATCGTGAGCATCATCGGCCGCGAGCAGTTCGCCACGCGTATGGAGTACATCAGACAGCGTCTCGGCTAAGCCTGACGATAGCGCAGAATGAAAATTGGCCGCCCGGAAAGGCGGCCAATTCTGTATTATTTCACGCAACGGACGCTGAGTTTTTCGTTGCAGTTTACGTAGCTGACATTCACCTGTTTTGCGTTGAATGTCAGTGCATAGGCGCTTGTTTTGTCGTAAGGCGTGGACGTCCAGTAGGAGCCGGCGTCAAACTTGGAGTTTCGATGGGTTCTCGGGAAGAACACCGCGGGCATACTCGGAGAATAAAATTCACTGCCGGTAAACCATCGGCCGATCTGATCCTTATACTTTACAGACTTGGAACGGTTCTTTATCAATGCCTCGAATTCGGACTTGGTAGGAAGACGCCATCCGTCAGGACAAACAGTCTGAGCCTGCTCGAAAGTATATTTGTCGCCTAAGATTTCTTTTCCATCCCCGCCGACGTTCCTAGTCATCCAGTAAAGGTTATCAATCTTTGTTTCCTTGGAAAAGCCAATGCGGTCTGCACATATGGCCGCCACGGCCAGAAGTACAAGTATAATGAAAACCGTCTTTTTCATTTTTGTGATAATGTGGATAAAAATATATTCGCATTATTCGGTGGTTATTATTTGTCCCGAATCTGTCAGAGGGTGGCATTGCCGTCTCAGCAAGGTCCCCGGACGTCCGGAATCCTTATGAAAAAATTGGAGCGAGGGGGGGTGAATTCGAGACAAGTATCTATCTACCAATAACTTACCCCCCCCCGAAAACAATGTCGGGAGGACTGAAGAGGATACAGAAAGTCCTGGTAGTCATAAAAATATACTTAACAAATCATCACAAATTTAAAAAACGTATATAATAATTGCAACAGTTTGTTACAAAATGATAAATATTTGGACCATAACAGCAAGACAAAAAAAACCGGCGGACCCTCACGGGCCCGCCGGCTGACACTACTTAGAAAACAAAAATCTACTTGAAAAGAAGTGGAGCGAATGTATTGAGATAATTCCTCCAGTTGTACCAGGTATGTCCACCGTCAGTTACATAGTATGTATGCTCGAGGCCCTGCTCGTTCAGCGTCTGGTGAAGCTTCTCGGAACCCTGGAAGAGGAAGTCTGCAGAACCGCAGGCGAGGAAGTAAAGCTTCACGCCGGCCTTCTTGAGAGTTGCGATCTGCTCAGGAGTTGCGCTTCCGGCAGCAGAGAGAGGGCAGATGTAATCGAACATCTCAGGATAGAGCAGAGATGCGGAAATGGTATGTCCGCCGCCCATTGAAAGACCTGCAACAGCGCGGGACTCAGGCTTTGCAATCACTCTGAAATTCTTCTCGATGAACGGAACGATTTCAGTGCAGAGGCTCTTTACATAGATGTTCTGGTTCTCAGGAGCTCTCCAGTCGATGTTCTTTACAGGGAGGTTGAGAGTGCAGGCTGCCTGCTGTCCAGGGTTGCCGTTAGGCATAACCACGATCATAGGCTTTGCGAGGCCCTTCTCGATAAGGTTGTCGAGAATCTGGGCTGCGCGACCCATAGAAGACCAGGCTTCCTCGTCGCCACCGGCTCCGTGGAGAAGGTAGAGAACAGGATACTTAACCTTCTTCGATGTCTCATATCCGTAAGGAGTATAGACGGTGAGGCGGCGGTTGATGCCGAGAAGGGCGCTGTCATACCACATATGGGTAACGGTACCTCTCTGGTTTGCTTCCTTGTAGTTCTCGGAACGCTCGCCGTCCACGAGAAGCATACTCAGATAGCGTGTTCCGTCACGCTGCATAAGAACATTGGAAGGATCGCTTACGGATACTCCGTCCACGATGAAATTATAGGTGTAGATTTCCGGGCTTGGAGCAGGAACCTTTACTTCCCATACGTTCTCCGGACCGCGCTTCATATCGAGCTTGTCGCCGTATCCAGGCATCCAGGAGCCGTAGAGGCTTACCTGTGTGGCATAATCGGCCTTCAGACGGAAGGTGACTGTGTCGTTCTGGATTTCAGGGGAAACGATTGGCTTGCGCCCGCCGAAGGAGAAGTTGGTAAGCTCCTGGGCATTTGCTGAGAAGGCTACGAGAGCCACAGCAAGGATGGTTATTATTTTCTTCATATACTTATGTTGTTAGAAATTGTTCATTGGCATCGGAAGTGTTATAATGCTTCCGATGCCAAAGTTAATAATTTTTACCACTTATTGTACTCTACAGGTGCAGAACCGTCAAGTTTGAGACAGTAGGTCGGTGAGAAATTGTATCTCGAAGAGGTGTTCACACCGTTGCCTGTCGCGCAGACTGCAAGTCTTACGTAGTGCTCGCGGTCATACTTGAACTCAGTCACATTGAAGGAGTTCTGGGTATCGATGGACAGGGTCACGGTTGCGCGGCCGTTGGCATCGAGAGCCACGTTCTTGGCCACGGCGCCGCCGTCGTACTTGCAGTTGTTAAGACCTGAGCCCACGAAGCTGTCGGTGTAGCAGCAAAGACGTATCTCCTTGAAAACGGTGGTCTTCGAAGGGTCTGCGGCCTCCACTGTAACGGTAGCCTCGATCTTCTTGGTGCCGGCGTTGTAGCTGATCTTGTGGTCCAGAACCCTGGCGTACGGAGTCACCGTGAAATCCACGGTATTGTCCCCCTTCTTGAGGGAGAATTCTGTGGAAACAGGATAGTAGTTCGCATCGTAGGTTTCCATACGGTAGTCACCGGCGAACACGAGGTTGTTGCAGTAGGTACCGTTATTCTTTACATTCCAGGTCTGCTGAGCCTCGGCATCCCAGTTGAGCTCCACGATCTTCATATAACCTGTGGTGATGGCGGTGTACCAGACACTTGATGTTCCGTAAATCTCGGAGAGAACCGCTTCGCCTGTCTTGGAGTCAACCAGCGTACCTTTGACGGTAGCATTGTAGCCCTCCTGGTTGTCCAGCTGGAACCAGTCACAAGAACTTGCAAGAGAAATGCAAAGAACTGCTGCTATGATAAATTTAATCTTTTTCATCTTGAGTGAATTTTAGAGAAGCTGTGAAGGATTAGGAACGAGCTTGTTCTTGGCGTAGTTCGAGATGGCGCCGTAGTAGTTCTCCGGATTGAGAGTGTAGGCTACAGGCTGCCTGTCGGTATCGTCAGCGAACATATTGGCTCTCACGAAGATATATTCAGGGGATCCGCTGCGCACGTCGCAAATCGGGATGAGGGCGTGTCTTCTCGCTGCACTTTCCTCGACTGTTCCGCCAAGACGGTAGAACTCACGTCTGCGATGCATTGTGTTAGGACGGTCCTCCTCGAAAAGAAGTTCGCATCTGCGCTCCTTGAGCACGTTGTCAAGGCTGGCATCCACGGTGTCCTGGAAGAAGGCGCGGCGACGGATCGCGTTGATGTATTTCTGGGAATTGCCGGCGTTGGTGCCGTCTCTTTCCACGATAGCCTCGCAGTAGTTCAGAAGTATCTCGGTGTAGCGGATGTCATACCACGGAACTGTGGAGTACATCTCGGCCTTGTTAGGGTTCAAGAACTTGCGGATGCCGAAGCCGGTGGTGTACCAGCTGCCGTCATTAGTGCGGCCTCTGCCGTGGAATCCGGAGAAGTTGTCGGAGGAAGCATCGCCGAACATATAGTACTGCTTGCCGCCTGCCGTAGCATAAGCCTGCTCGGAACCGCAGATCTGAAGTCCGCTCGCGCTGTCCCAGATACCGCCCTGAATGGTGATATGGGTGCTTCTGAAAGTACAGCCAGGATAGATTACCCAAGCCTTGAAGCGCGCGTCCTTGTTTGCGAAAGCATCCTCAGGAGCAGCGTATTTGATGTAATTGTAGGTGGAGGCGTAGGCATTGCCGGTGTAGACCTGAGCGAGGTAATCGTTCTCGATACCATCTACGCGAGTCTTGATGGTGCCGTCCACTGCATTATAGGAAGCATCGTAATCATCGAAGAGGTCAGCGATGTCGGAATTTACTGAGTAGCAGCCCCACTTCCATACACCTGTGCCGCCTGAGAACTTGGCCTGCATAGGAGAATTCTTCCAGTCGAAGCCGTTGGTGTCGCCCTGAACGCCTCCGTCATAAGCCTTTCCGAAGATGAACTCGGAATCCTGACGGCTGAGGAAGAGGTTGGTAAGGTTGGTGACTGCATCATCCACTGAACCCGGATTAGCTCCGTAGAGGGAGAAGATACCGCTGTTGATGATGGCCTCGGAAGCTTCGATACACTTGGTGTAGTAAGCCTTCGCATAAGACTCCTCCATATAGGAAAGTTTCTGTGTGACAGGCTCGCAGGCGGTAATCTGGGCCTTGTTCCAGTAGCGGCTTACGGAAGCTGCGTAGAGGGCTACGCGGGACTGAAGTCCGAGAGCGGACCACTTGGTGGCTCTGTACTTGCCGTCGCTTCTGCTTTCAGGCAGGAGTGCAGCTGCCTTGTCAAGCTGGTCGATGACGAAATCCCAGGTCTCCTTCTCGGTGCTGCGAGGGATGTAGAGACCTTCGTTTTCACCGCCGTCATATTTGTCGTCGAGAGGTTCGGTCACGATAGGCACACCGCCGTATCTTTTGACCATACCGAAGTAGTAGTATGCCCTTACGAAGAGAGCCTCGCCCATATAGGAATTATATGTGGACTCGCTCACCGTTCCGTTTTTATAACCGTTTTCGAGAATCTGAATGAAATTGTTCACGTCTCTCATCGTGGTGTAATCCCAGAAATAGGTTCCGCTCAGGGAGATGGAGCCGCCCTGGGTTTCGGTCGCATTGTCGGTATTCTTCTCATACTCCGAGAATGCGCCCATAGGAAGAGCATCGTAGAGCGCGGCCATCATTCTGGAAAGGCCGGCTTCCGACTCGGCGAGATAGTCGCCGGAAAGCTTGGTCAGATCGCCTTCGAGATTGTCGAAGATCTTGTCGCAGGATACTGCGCCGAAAGTAAGCAATCCTATAGTCAGATATGATATTATCTTTTTCATTTGCGTCAGGATTAGAAGTTCACATTAATACCGAAACTGTAGGTTCTCATAAGAGGATAACCGCCGGCTCCGAGCCAGGCATTCTCGTTTCTTTCAGGATCGTAATGCTTGAGAAGCTTGTTGCAGAAAGTGAAGAGGTTAGTTCCGTTCACATAGACGCGGACAGACTTCATCTTTATGAAATTGGTCCACTTGGACGGGATGGTCCAGCCGATTTCAGCACTCTTGAGACGGAAGAATGAGCTGTCGATATAGTTGTAAGGCTGATTTGCGCGGTATGGATAGTTGGAACCCGTGGTCCAGCTTCCATCGTATGCGGAGGTAGCCTTCACGATGGCCGGGAAGTAACCGGACTCCCACTTGGAATTAGGATCGAGCGGATCGGTATAGCCCTCGGCGAGGGTGTAGTGGTCTTCGTAATTCTTGTAGAAGGTTCCGAAGAATCCATAACCGAATGCACCTGAGAGGGATACGGCCTTATGAGTAAGGGTCGCGCCGGCAAAGTTGAAATTGAAGTCGAAGCCCTTGTAACGGCCGGAAAGAATGAGACCGAACTGAAGCGGCGGATTGGTCTCACCCCAGGTGTAGTAGTAGTCGGAAGAGTTGATGATGCCGTCACCGTTGCGATCCTCGATTCTGTACATACCAGGAAGCACATCGGACATACCCTTGCCAGGATTATAGAGCACGTTGTGGGCGTTGACCTCGGAGAGGTTGTCGAACTGCGTGCCGTCAGCCCAGTGGAACATTGTGGCGCTGCGGGCGTTGCTCCAGCGGCCGGTGGTATTGTTCGCATAATAGTTCTGGGAAGAAGTGTAGATGGCGGTCTTGTCAGCCTCCTTGTATGTTACGCGATAGCGTGAGAAGGTTGCCGTTGCAGCTACTCTGTACCAGAACTCACCTATATTGTTCTGATGGGAGAGCTGGAGGTCGATACCGACGTTCTGGGACTTGTTCAGGTTCTGCTGAGGCAGTGAAAGTCCGTAGAAGTCAGGAACTGTGGTGGAAGCCGTGGCGGCGATGCCGGAGGTGTTTCTCCAGAACCAGTCGATGGAGCCGCCGAACTTGCCTCTCCACATTTCCCAGTCTGCACCGAAGTCCATAGTCCTTACATCTGTCCAGGACAGAAGGGTTTCAGCTACGGAGTGGCTGGTATATCCTGAAAGGGTTGTACTCTCGTCGAAGATATATGAGCCGTCCTTGGTGTAGCCGAGCTGATATGCATAGGCGGAGCCCTGTGAAGAACCGGTCTTACCGTCGGACCATCTGAACTTCAGGTTGTTGAACCAAGGCATAGCCTGCTTGAACCATTTCTCTTCAGACACGCGATAGCCCACTGAGTATGCAGGGAAGAAGCCCCAGCGGAATCCAGGTGCATAGATATAGGTACCGTCGTAACGTCCGATGAGATCCACGAGGAATTTGCCCTTGTAGTCATAGCTCAGACGGCCGATGTATCCGGCAGTTGCGGAATCGCTGCGGGAACCGCTGTTGGTCTGTGTGGAGGCATCACCCTGATTAATGATGTCGTGGGTGTAGAAGTCGCCGTATTCACGCGCCAGAGAAGCAGTGTGGTTTATGTTCTTCGTGGTCTCGGCAGCGAAGGTGGCGCTCAGATTGTGATCACCGATGCGCTTGTTGTAGTTTGCCTGGTAACGGACATAAAGTCTCTGACGTGTATACCAGCTCTCGCTGTATTTGTTCTTGTCGGCATTATCGATGACGTGTACGTCTGTCCAGTAGTCATAAAGAGGGAATGAACGGGTGAGTTCATCGGTGCGGTAGCTGCTGTAGTCGTATGCTCCGTTGAGACTCATCGTAAGACCCTTGAGCCAGGTCGGTTCATATTTGAACTCCAGGTTGTTGCGGAAAGTCATCGCGTGATTGTCGTTGTAGCCGGCAGCGTCACGGTCGAGCAGTCCGAGAGGGTTGCGGTTTTCCGCCGTAGGGATGGCCGAATAGTGGCTGTCGTTACCATATACTGTAGGAGCGATGGTTCTGTCTGCAAGAGCCACGTAGTAGAAGATATTCTGGTTCGTGTTGCCCGTAACACCCGCTGTCTTGGAGTACATCATCGATGACTGGAACATCACGGTGAATTCAGGGGTGATCTTCGTGGTGACATTTCCTGTGAAGTTCAGGCGGTGATTGTTCATCACATTTGTCTTGAAGATGGAATTGTCATCAGTATAGTTACCACTGAGGTAGTACTGAGTCTGCTGGTTACCGCCGCGGATGGAGAGGTTGTGAGTCATATTGAAGGTATTCTTCTTCATAACTGCGTCATACCAGTCCGTGTCCACATAACCCGGGTCACCGTTGATGTAATGCTGGATGGTCTCGTCGCTGTACTTGACAGCCTGCTTGGAGTTCACGCGCATTTCGTTCTCCCTCTGCATATAGGTAACGATATCCACAGGCTCAGGGAATGCAGTAGGAACTCCGAAGGAGAAGGTGTTCGAGTATCTGATGGAAGGTTTTCCGATCTGACCCTTCTTCGTGGTGATGAGGATTACACCGTTCTGGGCACCGAGACCGTAGATGGCTGCTGAAGCGTCCTTAAGCACGGAGATGCTCTCGATGTCTTCAGGGTTCAGCTGTGCGAGAGCGGCGGCACCGGAATCAGTCATAGAGTAGCCGTAAGTCGACTCTCTGATGCGTTCTGTTCTGGCGACACCATCAATAATTACGAGAGGAGCGCCGAAGCCGCGAAGGCTCAGGTCGCTGTCGAAGCCGCCCGGACGTCCGCTCTGCTGACGGATCTGGAGGCCAGGAACCTTGCCCTGAAGGGAGGCGATGAGGTCGCTCTGCTTCGTGGAGACGATATCCTCACTCTTGATGTTCGAGATGGCGGAAGTGAGGGAAGCCTTCTTCTGGGTACCGTAACCTACGACTACGATTTCTTCGAGGTCTTCGGAATCAGTCTCCAGGAAAACATTGATTTTGGATTTGGTACCGACGGTCACTTCGGCCGTCTTGTAGCCGACGAAGGAAATGACCAGAACGTCGGTGTCCTTGAGAGAAGTGAACTTGGCGACGCCGTCCAGGTCAGTCATCTGACCGTTCGTCGTGCCCTTCACCATGATATTGGCCCCGATGATGGGACCCATATCGTCCTTGACCGTAACGGTCACATCCGTCTGGGCGAACGCGGCCGTCAGGCTAAGAAATGCACAGAGGCATACTGTTAGCAATCTTTTCATTGGTCACATTTTATTTGGTTAAAAATTTTGTGTTCTCAGCAGGCGCCCGGAAAATCCGCAAGCGGGAAACCGGCGCCGTAATTTATGGTAAGGCAGAGGGGAAATACAATATCTCCTCCGCAACACAAAGGTAGTTTCACCTCTCCAAAAGTGCCCTGCAGGGAATACAAAATGTTTTACTGAATGTTAAAAACGGCTTGTCTGAACAATCGGAATAATCTTTTTACAAGCCAAAGAACTATATTTGTACTGACTTGAAACCGCATATTATGAAACCGAAACTTATAATATCCCTGTTTCTTCTGACTCTGCTTGGCCAGACCGCCTTCAGCCTCCCTGACAGACAGCCTGTCCGGATGAGCCTGTCGAACCAGGACGTGAACAGCATCGTCCGGGATGACGAGGGTTATGTCTGGATAGGAACCCGCAGAGGACTGAACCGCTACAACGGCAGCACCTATAAAGTATATTATCATTCAGACTCGCTTTCGCTCGCCAATGACTACGTGATGTCCCTGCTCCCGGACACGGACGGCAGGCTCTGGGTGGGCACCACCACCGGCATGAGTCTTATACGAAGGGGAAAAGTGGATCCGGGCGTAAATCTGGCCTGCGGCCGTGTTTCCTGCATCAGAAAACTCGAGGACGGGAAACTGCTGATTATGGGCCGCAATGGCCTCTATGAATATGAAGTGGACCGGGATTTCCTGTCCCTCGTCTACCCGGGTCACGCCCTGTGGGGGAAGACCGTGATTTCAGGAGGCGGCAACATATGGCTCTTCAACCGCAAAAACCGGAATATCATCATACTCAGTCGGGATTATGTCCAGAAAGGCAGCAAAGATGTCGGAGATTACAATATCAACGACCTCTACTCCGATGTGAGCGGCAATGTTTTCATCGCAACGGACAAGGGCCTGAAATACTTTGACTCCGAAGGCAATCCCCTCAGGATTACGGCGGGACTGGAATCCCTCACAAAAGACCGCAACATAGCCTACGTAGTGGATGGAATAAACGGCAGCGTGCACATCGGAGTCCAAGGCCAGGGATTCTACTATTTTCGGAGGAATGGTGAAGACATTACGAAATTCTGGAGAAATGACCGTCTGGAGAATGTCACCAAGGCGGAATGCCTCGTAAGCGATAGAACTGTCTTCATCAGCAAGAACAAGAGAGGACTGGAATACCGTTACTTCACTTCCGACAAGATAGCCATCCAGCTCGCTGAAGAGCCCCGTGACGGAATCATAAACAGATTATACAGCCTCGGAGGCGATTCCATTCTGGTCTTTAACGAGAAATCCGCCTACATCAAGTCTCTGAAATCCAGAGAAGAAGCCACAAGGGTAACAATCGATGACTTTCAGAAAAGCGATGTCATAACTTCCACTGTCCAGGTAAGCGGGACAGAATACTGGATCTTGAAAAATGAGAACCAGCTGGGAAAGTACAGACTGGAGGGCAATTCCCTGAAGCTGCTGAGTTCCCGAAACATAGAGGCCACTCTCTCCATCTGGCGATGCGAGGGGGAAGAGGGCGTGTATGTCCTTCAGGACAACAGCATTCTCCATATTCTCGATGACAACTCCACCAGAGTCATCCAGACTGCGCGTCATCCTGAATTCTGGTACTGCGGGACCACCGACAGCGGGCTGACTTACTTCCTGGAGGACAACGGCGTCTGGATATTTGACCAGGACAGGAGAATCAGGGAAGTCCCCGTAAAGGCCCAGAGCCCCGGTTGCTTCTACGAAGACAGGGAAGGTAATTACTGGATAGGATCCCAGAGTTCAGGAGTGTACATCTATAATCCTGAGACCGGCGAAACGAAAAACCTTACTGTCGAAAACGGTATCCCTGACAACACCACCAGATCCATCATCGGAGATGATGAAGGGAATATATGGATATGCACCCGGTGTGAGGTCTATGTCATAGCTGGTGCTTCCCGTCAGATCATCCTGATAGGAAGCCCGGAAAACATAGAGTTCAAGTACAATTCCAACCGCACCCTCAGGACTCCGACCGGGCATATCCTCTTCGGTGGCAGGGAATTCATTTCAGACTACGCCGAGATAGAAGAATCCCCGTCAAATGATCTGGCAGTCCGTATGGATGCCATTATCCTGAACGGCAAGGACGTCCCGGAAGACAGCGAAGCTGCGGTTCTCGAACACCGGAAGAACAATATCACCTTCCATTATTCAGCGATGAATTTCGATCCGGGAGTGAAACTGTCATACAGATACCGCCTGGAAGGCCTCGACAGAAACTGGATTTATAACGGATCATCCACCAGTACCTCCTATTCCGGTCTCAAGAAAGGACGGTATACCTTTAAGGTATGCGTCCAGAATTCGACCGGTCTGTGGAGCGAAGATGTCCTCGAATACAGTTTCAGGGTAAAGCCGACATTCTGGGTATCGACGGGCGCGATGCTGGTGTACACCCTGCTGTCCCTTGGCATAATCCTGGTTCTGCTTATCCAGGGCAAGCATATCCGCAATACCCGCGAGGTCATCGAGCAGGCTGAATACGAAAAACTGTTCGCCGAGTCCCTCTCTAAGGAGAAGACTGCCTATTTCACGAACATTTCTCACGAATACCGCACGCCTTTATCTCTTATCTACGGCCCTCTGAAGGAACTTTCGGCAGAAAACACCTTCGACCAGAGAGGCAATTACCTGCTTTCTCTTGTGATGCGCAACGCAGAGAAGATGATGAAGCTCACGGATGAAATCCTGACCATCTACACCCACGAGAAGGAGAGCATCAAGGTTATGAAATCCGACGTGTCCGTCCTGCTGAAGGGTCTGCTGGGCAGTTTCGAATATATGTTCCGCCAGCGGGAAATCACTGTGAGTCAGGAAATTCCTGACGGACTGAGAGCCTATTTCGACCGCGAAGTCATAGAAAGAGTGTTCTTCAACATAGTCAGCAACGCCGTGAAATACACTCCGGAAGGCGGCTCCATCTCCATCAAGGCCAGCATCACCGACGGCTATCTTTACATAATGATAGCGGATACGGGAGTCGGCATCTCTCCTGAAAAGATGCATCTGATATTCAACCGTTTCGAAAGAGCTGACGCCGACAAGGACACGAAGGGGTACGGCATAGGACTGAACTACGCGATGCAGCTTATGAAAATGCATCACGGCCAGATTCTCGTCTCCCCGAACATCCCTAAGGGCACCATCTTCACGATGTCCACTCCTGCGCTCAAGTCTGCCTACTCCCAGGAGGAGATAATGCTCGACACCGAGGCGTCAGAAAGCGGCGCCATCATTCCGGACGAGCCTCAAGGCGAAATGAAGAGCACGACAGTGCTCGTGGTGGAAGACAATATGGATCTTGCCAACTATCTGAAGCACCTGATGATAGACAAGTACAACGTCATCCTCACGACGAACGGCAACGAGGCCCTCGAGTGTCTGAACGTCTCGGTTCCGGACATCATCGTGAGCGACGTTATGATGCCGTTCAAGGACGGTTTCGAACTCACCCGCGATCTCAAGTCCAGCGATGGCCTCTGCTACATTCCGATCATCCTTCTGACTGCGAAGGCAGACATCGACAGCCAGCTGGAAGGCGTGGAACTCGGCGCGGACGCCTACATCAAGAAGCCGTTCGACCCTGTGATTCTCGTCAAGACCATTGAGAACATACTGACGAACCGCAAGCGCATCCAGGAAATGCTCATCGAGAAGACTGTCTCTCCGGAAAAGAGCATCGACGTGCCCGAAGTCCACCTGAAGAGTCAGGACGTGGCGTTTATGACGCGCGTGCGCGACATCATCGAGGCGCATATCGCCGACGAGGAGTTCAATGTCACCCAGATGGCCCAGGAAATGAGCATCAGCCGCACGAGCCTGTTCACGAAGATGAAGACTCTCTACGGCATATCCCCGATCACGTTTATGTCCGACTACCGTCTGAACCGCGCGATGGAGCTGCTCAAGGGCGGCGAGCACAATGTCAGCGAAGTGGCGTTTATGGTCGGATTCGCCACCCTCACCGGATTCTCGCGAGCGTTCAAGAACAAGTTCGGCGTACCGCCAAGCTCAATCTAGATAACTTAATCGGCCGCCCCGGATGGTTCCGGAGGCGGCCAATTCTGTATTGGACGCAGCTGCCGCTGCGGCCGGATGAAAGATCGCGGACTAGTCGATGCGCTGGACGGACGAGGAGCGGCTGAGGGAATTGACGGTGGCGCTCAGGCTCTTCGGAGCCTTGTATCTGATGGACGATGCGCCGGAGGCATCTTCGACCGTCATCGAGCGGGTTGCGTACACTGTGCAGTGCGAGGCGCCGGTTGCTTCCACTGTCACATCCTTGACTTCCAGGCTCTTGGCACGCAATCTCGATGCGGCGGAGACATCTGCGGAGAGTCTGTCGGCAGAGCCGGTGAGGTTTGCGGTGCTGGCTCCGGAGATGTCTGCAATCACGTTGCCGAATTTGCCCTCTACGTCGCAAGTGGCTGCGCCGCTGATGTCGATGTCCAGGTCATCGGCTGTGATTTCAAATGAGCCGCTTCCGGCGCCGGAGACCTCGATTTCGGCTTTGCCGAAGCTGCCGTAAAGGTCGCAATGGGATGCTCCGCTGATTTCGGCATCAATTTCTCTTGCATTGATTTTCAAAGACTTGACTCTGGAAGCTCCGCTGATATCCAAAGAGAATTCTTCGTTTTCAAGAGCAAACTTGTCATCGCATTCGAATGTGGTAGCCCCCGACATTTCGAGTTCCCTGAGGACAGGCATCGAGATTTCAGCGGTGAATCTCATATCATTGAGCTTTTTCTGCCATCTCTCCGTGAAGTTCCTGTTCCAGCCTATCTTGAGGGTACCTTCTTCGACTCTGACGGCAATCAGGTTCTCGGCATCGGCAGGGATAGTGATTTTTACTTCATAGCTTGATGATTTCGTGAGAATTACATCAAAGCGTCCACCGACATCAAGCTTGGTGAAGCCCTGGAAGTTGTAATCTTTCGTGGTGTAGTTGTCACTTGCGGCTTCGGATGAAGACGCGACCGGTGCGTTTTCTGCGAAGAGTGCAGGTGCCGCGGCAAGGGCGGCGGCCGTCGCGAGGGCGGCGAGGATAGTGTTAACTTTATTCATAACTATATGTTTTTGTTGATTTTATCAAGTCCGTTGAGAAGATCTGAATAATAGTGCTTGAGAATTCCGGCACGTGTAGCGGCGTCGAGTTCTTCAGGAAGCTGGTCGATCATCGGTACCGCGCAGTCACTTAGACTTCTGACAGTGTCGGAGAGTGTCCCGTCGGGGTCTTTTCTGAATATGGCCGTACTGAGTTCCGCCGCCTTTTCGGAATATGCCAGGCAAATCTCCACAGGGTCGTCCGCAACTCCGGCGAACCAGTCGGTCGGCTGCTGCTGCGGAGCGGGGCTTGTGATGAAAAAGACGGCCGTTATCGCGGCGGCGACTGCGCAGATGCCTGTGAGGATGCGGATTACGCGGGCGGAGCGAGGGTTTGCATTGGCCGTGACAGGGACTGTTACGGCCGCCTCATCTGCAGGTTCGGCTTTCGCGAGCCTTGCCTCGAAGCGTTCGAGGTGTCCTTCCGGGAGCTGCGCGTCGTCTGCGGCGGCGCTCTTTATCAGTTTCTCAATATCTGTCATAATCATTTCTTTTTCAGGATTTCGATGAGTCTGGCTTTCGCTCTGGAGAACTGGGTTCGGAGGGTGCCTTCCCTCTCCCCTGTCAGGCTGGCAATCTCTTCATAGTCAAGACCTTCGACCAGAACGAGATTCAGAATGAGTTTCGAGGAGTCCGGCAGGCTTTCGATCGCTTTGCGCACTGCCTCAAGGCTTATTCCGCTTTCGGGGAGGCTGTCTTCCCCGCTGGCGGCTGATTCGGCCGAGTACTCATCGAGGAAGAGTTTCTCGCGCCTGAGCTTTCTGAGCGCGTCGATGGATTTGCGGATGCAGACTTTTGTGAGCCAGACGTTTGTCTGTTTCTCGTCAGCGGTGCGGACGTCGGACGTGATGAACTTGAGGATGGTGTCCTGCATTATCTCCTCGGCCTGCGCGCTGTCGCGAAGGATGCGGAAGCTGATGTTGTACAACCTCCGGGCGTGCGCCTTGTAGAATGTTATGGACTCTTCTCTTGTCATTTTCTTTCTGATTCCGCAATATAAACGAAAAGTTTCGGGGAATGTTACAGCGGTGGCGGAAAATTTTGGAATCCGTCCGATTATTTTCGATTTTTGTTTAAAAGGCAGTTCCCGGTCCACCAGGATTTGTTATTTATTCCTATATTTATTCCTGGATAAAGACGTTCCTGTTATGAAGAAGAAAAAAATCCTATTCTTGGGGCTGGTCCTCCTGGCGCTCCAGACGCCATCCCTCAACGCACAAAGCCTCATCGAACAGTACTTTGCCAAGATGGCCGAACCCCTGAACAAGTTCGAGACAGCGGAGACCGTCGTGGCGCATCAGCGCGTCTTCTTGGGCGGAAAGCGCCGCTCGCGACTTGTCATTCCGCTTATCTGATGATATTGGCCGCCTCCCCGGCGGCCAATACCTGATTGGACGCGGCAGCGGCCGAAGAAAAAAGAATTAAATTTATTGCTATGGGTAAAAGTAAAATTGCTGTGCTGACGGGCGCGGGCGTGAGTGCCGAGAGCGGCCTGAGCACGTTCAGGGGGAACAACGGGCTCTGGGGAGAGTATGATCCTCAGGAGGTTGCATCGATCGAAGGTTGGTACAGGAACCGCGCGCTGGTGCTCGGTTTCTACAATCAGCTGCGCAAACAGCTCTCACAGGTCAAACCGAACGCAGCGCATCTGGCGATTGCCGCGCTGGAGAAGGACCACGACGTGACGGTCATTACGCAAAACGTTGACAATCTGCACGAAAGGGCAGGCTCTACGAGGGTGGTGCACCTGCACGGCGAGGCGACCAAGGTCCGCCCGGAGGTGGGCGTCTATGACGAGAGTTTCTCAGAAGCGGAGGTGCTCGATATCGGCTACGAGGAGGTGAACCTGGGCGACAAAGCGCCCAATGGCAAGCAGTTGCGGCCGCATATCGTGTTCTTCGGGGAGGCGGTGCCGAAGATGGAGAGGGCTATCGACATCGTGGCCGCTGCGGATATTATGCTGATCGTCGGGACTTCGCTGAATGTTTATCCGGCGGCGGGACTTTACCGCTACGCGCGCCACGGAGTTCCTATCTATCTGATTGACCCTGAGGACGTAGCCATCCACGATCCGCGCATCACCCATATCCGCGATGTCGCCACTACTGGAATGGAAACTTTCCGGGAACTGCTTAAGAAGTGATATATGAATTCTGAAATTGAGAAGTGGATCGACGGGGAGATACTCCCGCGGTATGATGGGTTCGATAAGGGACACCGCAGGGACCACGCTGAATATGTGATTCGGACAGCTCTGGAACTGGCTCAGCATTATGATGTCGATCCGGATATGATTGCTGTGGCCGCCGCCTGCCACGATCTGGGATTGGTCGGAGACCGCGCTACACATCATCTGGAGTCGGGACGCATCATACGCAGTATGAGCGACTTGAGACGATGGTTCACTCCGGAGCAGATTGAGGTTATCGCGCAGGCGGCTGAGGACCACAGGGCATCTTCGAAGAGCGAGCCGCGGAGCATCTACGGGCGGATTATCGCCGAGGCGGACAGGCAGATCGTGCCGGAAACGGTGATTCGCAGGACAGTGCAGTACGGGCTGCGGAACTACCCTGAGATGAACCGCGAGGGGCATTGGAAGCGGACGCTCGAGCATCTGAATGAGAAATATGCCGAGGGTGGCTATCTCAGGCTCTGGATTCCGGAGTCGTCGAATGCGGAGAGGCTGAAGGAGTTGCGGGGGATGATAAATGACACGGCGGCTCTGCGGAAACTGTTCGGGAGCATATACAAAGAGGAAATTTATCGCGATCTGCTGCCTAAGGTGCGCTCGCTCTGCGAGGGAGAAAGCGATGAGGTGGCCAGGATGGCCAATGTCGCAGCGTTGATTCACAGAGGGTTGGAGTTCTGGTGGACGGGATTCTACCGCGTAGTGGATGATGAACTGGTGCTCGGGCCGTTTCAGGGGCCGGTGGCGTGTACGCGGATTGCTTACGGGAAGGGTGTCTGCGGGACGGCGTGGAAAGAGGGAAAGACGATAGTGGTGCCGGATGTGGAGCAGTTCCCGGGACATATCGCCTGCTCCAGCGAGAGCCGCAGCGAGATAGTCGTGCCGGTGTTCGGGGGAGAGGGTTTAGATGATGGCGGGGGTTCAGATGATGGCGGTGCTTCCGGCAGGGTCTGTGCCGTGCTGGATATCGACAGCCGGGAGCTCGGGAGGTTCG
>CAVCSJ010000010.1:0-24422 GCA_963604895.1 bacterium | reverse complement strand
TCGAGTCTCTGAAGGCGAGCGTGGCGACTTTCGCCGCCAGCTCGGCCAATAAGCTTCGCGCCCAGGGCTCAAGTGCGGGGGCGGTTTCGGTCTTTATCGGCTCAAATGTTTTCCGCGAAGACCTGCCGCAGTACGGAAACGGGGCGACGCTTCCGCTTCTGAACCCCACGAGCGATACTCTGGAGATTACGGAAGCGGCTCTGACGGTCCTGAAGGGAATATACCGGAAAGGAATACAGTACAAGAGGGCCGGAGTGGTATTGAGCGGAATCGTTCCCGACGAATGTGTTCAGGCCGACCTGTTCGACCCGGTGCAGAACCGGCCGGAGCGCTGCTGTCTGATGGAGGAAATGGACGCCATAAACCAGCGCTACGGCGTAAAGACCCTGCATCTGGCCGTGGAGGGCCCTGCAAAGCAGGACTGGAAGTCCAGAAGCGAGCACCGCAGCTGCAACTACCTCACCGACCTGAATGACCTCCTGACCATCCGCATATGAAAACTTTCGCAGCGGTCCGCCGCTACCAGTTGTCGGAGCGGAAAGGCACCGCAGGAAGATTCATCGAACCGGTGAGATTGCCGACCTGGAAGTCACGGAAGCAGTAGCGGACAGCCACGGGAGCGGGAACCTGATCACAGGTGACGACCACGCTGGTATCCTTGCGCTCAGCCTTGGCAGGATAGAAAACGCGGTCCTCGCCGGCCAGCTCGAAGCCCACGATATCGTGCCAAGGACTCAGACCGTCCCAAGCTGTATTCTTGAAATTCACCGTAACCGTATTCCCTGAGATTTCAATATCCTTATACACAGGACCTTCACAGGCCAGACCGGCCATATCGTAATTTCTGTTCAGAGCCAGCAGGGCGAGACGCTCCCCCACCTGCTTCTTCTGACAAGGATGAATCTGATCCTCCTCATAAGGATAGGCCAGATCGTTGGTGCAGACGATACCGCTGTTAGGGATGAGTTCCACGGCCTTGTGCTGGGCCTCACGGATGCGCGCACCGGAAGTGCCGTCACCGCCGTAGCGCCACGGAGCAAGTTCCACCTCATAGAAAGGAAGATCCTGATCGCCCCAGAGATCCCGCCATATCTGAACCATCTTCGCAAGCCTCTCAGGATAATACTGAGGCAGACCGGCATTCGTCTCACCCTGGTACCAGATGAAGCCTTTTATAGTGTAATGACTTACAGGGCAAATCATTGCATTATACATCACATACGGGGAAGTACACTCATACCAGCCGCCCGGATTCATAGCCGGCTCACGGGAGCCGCCCGGAATGGTATTGGCCGGATAGGAATGTACGAGATCCTTAGGCAGCCAGCTCTCCACTGAAGAGCCGCCCCAATTGCAGGCCACGATGCCCACAGGAACATCAAGGGCGGAATTCAGAGCGACCGCGAAATGCCAGGCCACGGCGGAGAAATCCTTGGCGGTGACAGGGCTGGTCTCAACCCATTTACCCTGCACAAATTCCTGAGGCTCAGGATTTCCGGTCTTCGGGATCTTCACCTCGCGGACCCTTCCCTTCCATTCTCCTGCTCTGAGGATAGTCTCGGCGGAGCCCTCTACAGGACAACTGCCGAAACCAATGAGCGGCATTTCCATATTGGATTGGCCGCCGGCCAGCCAGACTTCGCCGATGAGCACGTCGCGCAGAGTCACGCTGCCGTCCTTGTCGGAAATGGTGATGGTCTGCGGGTCATAGCTTCCCGAAGGAGTGTTGACGGCGAGCAGCCAACGGCCCTCGGAATCGGCTGTAACACTGTACTTTGCCTTGCTCCAGGAGACACGGACGGTCACTTTGGAACCTGCCGCGGCGCGGCCCCAGAGATTTGCAGCGGTCTGCTGCTGCAGGACACAATAGTCGCCGAGCTGCTCGGGAAGAGTGATCTTGGCGTTTGCGGAGAACGTCGCCGAGAGAAGCAACGCGGCGGCGCTGAAAAACAACGGTTTCAATGTCATAATTATCTGATTCTTTCGATTATTTCCAAACACATACGGCTGTTGTGGTACGGGCATTTCCAGAATCCCGCCTTGTCGTCGACGGTGTTCACGCTGCCGTCGGCCTTGAGGGACCAGAACCAGTCTCCTCCGTCAGAATCGACGAGGTGCCCGGAGATGAACTCCCAGGTCTCGCAGGCCCTGGTCAATGCATCCTCGTCGCCCGTGAGCTGATATATGTTCAGGTAGCCCACGACGGTCTCGGCCTGCACCCACCAATGCCTGTCGGCGTCGATGGCGCCGCTCCCGCGATGCATCTCGTACATCATTCCGGCGCCCGGGACATAGCCCTCGGAAGCCGCGGCGGCGATTTTCACGATGTCCGGAAGCAGTTCATCGATGTCCTCCCCTATCACGGAAGCGGCCTCGTGGAGCAGCCAGGAAGCCTCGATGTCGTGACCGTAGGAAACCATATCCTGCTTGCTGTTCCAGTAGTCGTCGAAGAAAAGCTGCAGATGGCCGGTACGCCTGTCCATAATCTTCTCCCTGAAAATATAGAGCAGATTCCGGATACGCTCCTTGAGGCCCTCGTCCGGCCATACGCGGTAAAGCGCTGTATATGGTTCGATTATATGCAGATGAGTATTCATCGTCTTGCGCTCGTTCGCGTCCTTTTCGCTCAGGCGCATATCGGCGATAGACTCCCACTCGCGGGTGAGGGCCTCGAGATAGCCGTTGTT
The DNA here is from genome assembly GCA_963604895.1 of bacterium. GTDB lineage: Bacteria > Bacteroidota > Bacteroidia > Bacteroidales > UBA932 > Cryptobacteroides. Next base: position 21,735 of record CAVCSJ010000010.1, on the reverse strand, counting down.
CACGGTATCGAAACTGTGCTGTTCTATATCGTGGAATAATTTGATGGCCAAATCTTTAGCCTCTGAGGAGCCTGTCGCGCGGGCGTACTCGCTCAGTCCGTAGATGGCGAAGCCGATGGCGTAAATCTGTTTCTTGGTATCAAGAGGATGTCCCTGGGCATCCAGGCTCCAGTACACTCCACCGAACTCCTTATCATAGAAGCGGTCGGCGATTTCGCGGAAGGCCCGTGTAGCCATCTGAAGATATTCAGGACGGTCCAGAACGCGGTACGCGGCCGAGAAGGCCCAGAGTATGCGGGCGTTCAGGATAGCTCCCTTGGGAGCGGTCGGGTCCGCGACACCCTCACCGGAAATGCGTCCGAGAAAGCCTCCGTTTGCCTCATCCTTAAAATGGTCCATCCAGAATGGAAGTATGTTTTCCGTAAGATTTTTGCAGACTGCCTCACGCAGGCCTGCGAGTTTGGTTTCAGTGTCCATAAAATTCGATTAATTCTACAAATTTAATGTCTAACTCCGTAGATTGGAAACGGGTCCTGAAAAAATATCAATAAAAGTCATCAAAGTATCATATTTTTATTATATTTGCACTGGAACCGCCTATTAAAAATCATTCCAAGCAGTCCCGCAGCCACAATAACGAACTAAGACATAATAACATGAGCGAAGTATTGACCGAAATCACCCAGCTTTCCGACCTGGACTGTTTTTACATCGCAGAGAGACATAAGACCGAATTCACCTATCCCCTTCACCGTCACAGAGAATTCGAACTTAACTTCATCGAGCACGGGGCCGGAGTCCGCAGAATCGTGGGCGACAGCATCGAAACCATCGGAGAGTACGATCTGGCGCTGATAGGAGCTGAAAACCTTGAGCACGTCTGGGAGAACGGCACCTGCCAGAGTCCCGACATCCGCGAGATCACCATCCAGTTCTCGCCCGATTTCCTCGGAGACAGAATCCTGGAAAAGAACCAGTTCGACTCCATCCGCAAGATGCTCAAGGCCGCCGAACACGGACTCAGCTTCCCGCTGGACAGCATAATGCGCGTCTATCATTATCTCGACACGCTCGCCTCCGAGCAGGACCATTTCCTGCAGTTCCTCAAATTTATGTCCATCCTGAACGAACTCTCCAAGGGCGAATATAAAATCCTGGCCAGCAGTTCTTTCGCACATTCTTCGAGAAACCAGGAGAGCCGCCGCGTGACCAAGGTGAAGCAGTACATAAACGACCATTACGCGGAAGACCTCCGACTCGACAATATGGCGGCGCTCGTGGGGATGAGCCCGTCGGCGTTCAGCCGTTTCTTCAAGCTGAGGACAGGCAAGTCGCTGAGCGACTACATCCTGGACATCCGTCTGGGGTACGCGGCGCGAATGCTCGTGGACTCCACGAAGAACATCTCCGAAATCTGCTACGAGAGCGGTTTCAACAATCTCTCGAACTTCAACCGCATCTTCAAGTCCAAGCGAGGTTCGACCCCGCGCGACTTCCGCGCGCTTTACAAGAAAAACAAAATCATCGTATAATTATGAGACACAAATTATTCCTAGCACTCGCGCTCGCATTGTCGCTGACCGCGTGCAGCGGCGGCGAAGAGACGAGCTTCTGGAACGTCCGGGGGTCGCAGTTCTACAAAGGCGACGAAGGCCCGGTCTATTACATCGGCACCAATATGTGGTATGGCCCGCTTCTCGCATCAGACACCTATGCCGCTGACCCTGAAAGACTTGCAGCGGAGCTCGACTCCCTGAAGGAGATAGGTATGACGAACCTGCGCGTATTGGTCGGCGCAGACGGCCAGCCTGGCGTTATGTCCAAGGTGGAACCTACGTTGCAGACCGAGCCGGGCGTGTACGACGAGAGCGTCTTCGTCGGACTCGACCGTTTCCTCGTGGAACTCGGCAAGCGTGACATGTCCGCCGTGCTCTACATAAACAACGCCTGGGAGTGGTCAGGCGGCTTCGGCCAATACCTCGAGTGGGCTGGCGAAGGCGCGCCTCTAAGCACCGTGGACGCCGTCTGGAGCGAGTACTGCGCGCGCAATTCGCAGTTCGTGATAAATGAGCAGGCCAAGTCGATGTTCGCCGAGAACGTGAAAAACATCGTCTCGCGCGTGAACACCGTCACCGGCAAGCCGTACTCCGAGGACCCGGCGATCTTCTCCTGGCAGATCTGCAACGAGCCGCGTTTCTTCGTCGCCAAGGACGAGATTCGCGAGGCCTTCGTCCAATGGCTGTACGAAACCGCCGCTCTCATCAAGTCTCTGGACCCGAACCATATGGTTTCCTCGGGAAGCGAGGGAAGTTTCGGCTGCGAGACCGAGATGGATACCTTTATCAGAGTACACGAATGTCCTGACATTGACTATCTTACGATGCATATCTGGCCTCTGAACTGGAGCTGGATTTCCAAGGACACCCTTGCCGAAGACCTTCAGAATGCCATCGACAACACGAACGATTACATCGATATGCATATCGCGGCGGCGGACAGCATAGGCAAACCGCTGGTACTCGAGGAGTTCGGCTTCCCTCGTGACGGCTTCGTCTTCACCAAGGGCTCCCCTGTCACCCTTCGCGACGCATACTATACGAACGCCTTCGAGAGGCTTCTCACCTCTAAAAATGAAGGCGGCAAGTTCGCCGGCATCAATTTCTGGACCTGGGGCGGGCTCGCGGAGCAGAATCCTGAACACATAATGTGGCAGAAAGGCGACGACTACTGCGGCGACCCTGCGCAGGAGCAGCAGGGCCTCAACTCCGTATATCTCACTGACGAAAGCACACTGGCCATCATCAGGGACTACTGCCGCAGACTGAATTAAAGAAAAGTAAATTAAAGAAAATATTATAATCCGGAAAATGTCTAAAATCAAACTCTCTGAAAAGATCGGCTATGCCCTTGGAGATGCCGCCGCCGGCGGAATCACCTGGAAGATAATGTCGATCGCCTTCCCTCTCTTCTTCACGAACGTATTCGGTCTGACCTTCGCTGACGCCGCCACCCTTATGCTCGTCGCGAGACTCTTCGATGTGGTGACTGACCCGCTTATGGGCAGCCTTGCAGACCGCACGCAGTCCCGCTGGGGCACTTACCGCCCGTGGATCATCTTCGGTGCCGTTCCACTCGGACTCATCTTCGCGCTTCTGCTCTTCACCCCGGACCTCGGAATGACGGGAAAGAGAATCTATGCATATACACTTTATCTTATGATGATGGCGGTCTACACTATGGTGAACGTGCCTTACGGCTCGCTGCTCGGTGTGATGACCGATGATGACAATGAGAAGAACCAGTTCTCCTCCTACCGTATGGTGGGCGCCTATGCTATGGGCTTCGTCACACTGCTTTCCTTCCCTTATCTCCAGAAAATGATCGGCGGAAGCGAGGCTCATCAGTACGCTGTGGCTGCGGCCATCTACGGAGGCCTCGCCACGGTTATGACATTGGCCTGCGGCCTGCTTACCAGGGAAAGGCTCAAGCCGGTGCGTGCCGACAAGTTCTCCTTCAAGCAGTTCGCTGACCTTTTCAGGAACAAACCGTGGATTTATCTCACCCTCATAGGCATCTGCACGAACTTCTTCAACGGATTCCGCTATGCCGTGGCGGGCTATATGTTCACCTACTGTCTGGGCGGTGACATCACCTTCAACAAGCTGATTATCAATTACACAGTATTTATGACCTTCGGCGAGCTGACCTGTATGATCTTCGGGGCGCTCTCGCCTTGGTTCACCAGAAAGGTGGGTTCCAAGAAAAAGGCCTTTATGGTCGCGGCCATAATCTGCCTCGTGTCTTCAGTGGCATTCTTCTTCGTGCCGATGCGCCCTTCATCCATCTATCTGATGATCGCGCTCGTAATCATCACTTCCATCGGTATAGGATTCTATTCTCCGCTTCTGTGGTCGATGTACTCTGATGTAGCCGATTACGCCACCGAGAAGAACGGAACTTCTTCCACAGGTCTCATCTTCTCCTCCGGAACTATGGCTCAGAAGCTCGGAACCGCCGTTTCAGGCTCCCTCGTGGCCCTTTTCCTCGGTATGGCCGGAGCCAGAACCATCGTGGACGATATGGGAAGTTCGATCGTGGACCCGGCATCCATCACGGATCCGGTCCTCACTATGATCTGGGCTCTCTTCTCCGTCATCCCTGCCGGAATCGCCCTCATAATGCTGCTTCTCACCTATCTGTATCCTATAAAGAAATAGATATTTTATCGCTCTAAAGAGAGTGGCCGCCAGTCTCCGGACTGACGGCCACTCTCATTGCCCGGAGGCCGGCTAGATGCGCTTCTGCTCGATGCCTTCGATGAATTTACCGAGCTCGGGGAGCACGATGACGGAGTTGCTGCCGTCGCGCAGAATCAGGAGCACGGTGTCGTCACCGGCGATGGTTCCCATAATGTGCGGAGTGGGGTTGGTGTCGATGATGGCGGCCAGCGCTCCGGCGAAGCCCGGAAGCGTCTTGATGACGGCCATTCCGTTTCCGTTGAACTCTATGCTCTCGATGCCCTGCACCGTGTAGGCTGACGAAGACTTGAAGTGCTCGAGAGTAGTGCCGACGGACGGCAGACGATAGGTGTAACCTGTGCCTATCTCCTTGACTTTCAACACTCCGAGTTCATTGAGATCGCGCGAGAGAGTCGCCTGGGTGACTGACGCACCGCGTTCCTTGAGAATCGCCTGAAGTTCCTCGTGGCTGCGTACGCGGCGCACGGAAATTATCTGGCGGATCAGTTCGTGTCTTTCTACCTTGTTAAGCATACTTGGGGAATTATACATAAACAAAGCAAAAATATGCAAAAAATTTCATTCCTGCAAACAAAATAGGAATATTTATCCAATTCCTTCTCCCGGCCTGACGGCCAATACCGGAGCGAGCCTATTTTTCGCTATATTTCAGCGTAGCCTTGCAGCAGACGCGGTCGCGCGAGACGATGTCCACGTTCCAGGCATCCGCCTGAGCGGTGGAATATACCCGGCAGCGCAACTCGTCTCCGATGAAAGACTCGTGGATGAAATGAACCGAGTAGGACTCCAGCTGCCTGGAACTTATATAATCCCAAGGCAGAGCGTTCTGCGAAGCCGAAACGTAGGAAACGTTCGTCACGTGCATATTGAAGTCCATATCGGAGCGGTTCGTGAGATGCACGTACTCGTGATCGAGCGCCGTCGAGGCGGGCGCCGGCATTCGCCTTACGCCCAATGCAAGGACGTCCTCGACCTCCACCATCGACAGTAAGTCGGTGACTACCTGAGGCTTGCGGGTTACGGTGTCCAGCACTGCCCAGACGCTGTTGCCTTCAGCGAACACACGTCCGTTCGTACTCATACGGAAATCGGCGCAGACCTTTACGCAAGGTCTGTCGGAAATCCACAGCTCGAGGTCGATCGGCTCTCCCCAGAAAGGCTGGAGGCCTGTGAAACGGAAGGAAAATTCGGAAATGATCCACATCTTTCCGATTTCACTAAGATTAAAAGCCGCCCTCTTGTAACGGGCCATATACGACGCAAAACCATCCTGGAACACTACTGAGGCCCCGTAAAGGGAAAGCCTGAACTCAGAATCCATGATTGCGTTCGTCACGGAATACTGTTTGATAAATCTTGTCATTTTTATGTCAGAAAGTCGGTATCACTCGGGCAAATGACCGAAATTCGGTGCAAAGATACGATAGTTTGTGTATTTATGCCTACATTTGTAGTCTATAATAATTGATAAAAGTTAACAGATGAGTAACAAAACGGGCAATTACGCCCTTACAATCATAGTCCCCGTCTACAACGAGGAAGAAAATATGGTAAGACTCGAGAACACGCTTCTCGAATTCCTTCCCCATTCTCTGAAGAAGGCCTGCGTGCTCTTCGTTGATGATGGCTCCAAAGACCGTAGCCTCGTCAGAATCCGTGAATGCTGCACCCGAAATGAGGATTTCTTCTTCATCAGTTTCGAAAAGAACCGCGGCCTGAGCGCAGCCCTGAAGGCAGGAATCGACTATACGGAATCCAAATTCCTCGCATATATGGACGCCGACCTGCAGACCACGCCGGAGGATCTGAACCTGCTTATGGAACAGATCGACAAGGAAGGCTGCGAGATGGCCATAGGAATACGCGCCAAGAGAAAGGACACCTTCTTCAAGAAGCTTCAGTCCAAGATAGCCAACGGCTGGCGCCGTATGATGACCGGCGACGGAGCCCTCGATACGGGCTGTCCTCTCAAGGTTCTGAAAACCGACGCCGCAAAGAAGCTTCCGCTCTTCAAGGGTATGCACCGTTTCCTTCCTGCACTGATACTGCTGCAGGACGGCGGGCGCTATGTCCAGGTGCCGGTCCGCCACTTCCCTCGCGAGGCGGGAAAGTCAAAATATCATCTGTGGAACCGCCTCTGGGGACCTTTCGTAGACTGTTTCGCATACCGCTGGATGCGCAGCCGATATATTAACTACAAAGTTAAGGAAGGTAATATACGATGACTGCGGATCAGCTGATACTCACGGGAATAGGGCTTCTGGCCCAGGGATTTTTCTCTGCGAGGATACTTGTGCAGTGGTACAAGTCCGAGAAGAGCAGATCCCTGCAGTCCCCTACCCTATACTGGGTATTCAGCCTGATAGGATCCTACCTGATGTTCATCTACGGCTGGGGCCGCAATGACTTTTCCATCATCGTGGGACAGCTCATCACCTACTACATCTACATCTGGAACCTAAACGCCAAGGGACACTGGCAGAAAATTCCGGCACTGCTGAAAATCATCGTCGCGGCAACGCCGGTCGCGGCGCTGTGCTTCGTGCTGAAGGACGCCGGAGTTTTCTTCGAGAACTTCCTGAGCAACGAAGACATCCCTCTCTGGCTCGTGATCTTCGGCACCGCAGGTCAGACGATATTCTCCCTGAGATTCGTCTATCAGATCATCTATTCGGCCCGCAGGCACGAGTCATCGCTGCCTGTCCAGTTCTGGGCCATCAGCCTGCTGGGCTCCGGAATGATCATCATCTACGGAATCTTACGACTCGACATAGTACTAATCCTCGGGCAGAGCTTCGGTTTCCTGTCATACATCAGAAGCGTGATGATAGGCCTGAAGGCCCGGAAAACAAGTGAAAAGCAATGAGACGACACCCTGTATTAGCCGGTATAATCTTCGTGTTCCTCTGCCTTCTTCCCCTTATGTCCGGCAGGGATTTCACACCTGACAACGAACTTCGCTACCTTCAGATAGCGGACGAGGCCATCGAGAACGGCAGCGTCTTCGCCTTCACAAACGACGGCAAGCCTTATGCCGACAAACCGCCGCTTTTCCTGTGGCTCGTAATGCTGTTAAGATTGGCCGCAGGCCAGCATAACATTCTTCTGCTCTCTCTGCTGGCGTTTATTCCGGCGGCCGTAATCGCTTGTGTGATGGACAAATGGCTGATGCTGGCGTACGAGGAGAAGGGTCGGAGCGTCGATTCGGGCACCCGGCTGGCGATGGTGCTGATGCTGTTCACGAGCGGGATGTTCTGCGGAACCTGCTTCTTCCTGAGGATGGATATGCTGATGACGATGTTCATCATACTCGCATTCTATTCATTCTACAGAAGTTACACTTTCGCGAGAAACGCCCGGCTGCACAATTGGCTGCTGCCGGTCTGGATTTTCCTCGCTCTTTTCACGAAGGGACCGGTCGGACTGCTGATGCCGCTGCTTGGCATAGCGGTATTCCTGATTATCCGCAGGGATGCGAGATTTTTCGGCAAATATCTGGGATTCAGAACTTTCGGAGTCATTATTCTGCTCTGCGCACTCTGGCTCGGAGGTGTCTGGATGGAGGGCGGAAAGGATTATCTGTATGAGCTGACGGTGCATCAGACGGTGGGACGCGGCATCAACGCGTTCACGCACGCGAAGCCGTTCTGGTACTATTTCGAGGCGCTGCCGATTAATCTCGCGCCATACGTCCTCTTCAGTCTTCCGATAATAATTGCTTCATATTTAAAGTCTTACGGCAAGACCAGAATGGAGTCTCTGCTTCTGAGTTCCGCACTGGTGACTTTCGTGATGCTGTCCTGCTTCAGCTCGAAGCTCTCCATCTATCTTCTGCCGATTGTCCCCGGTCTGACATACTGCATTCCTCTGGCCATCGAAAGGATGGGCTGGAAGGGCTGGATGAACGTCTGCCTTAAAATCACCATCATCATTACGGGCCTCATCGGACTGGCGGGACTTCTGGGCATCCTGGTTCTGCCGAAGCTGAATCTGGTCTGGGAGCCGCTGACTCAGCTGGAAAGCCTGATGCAGACAATGCCGTTCCTGAGTTCTCCTGCAGTGATAACCGCTATGGCGATACTTTTCGCAGGGTCAGTATTCAGCCTGCTGCTCTGTTCGCGCAGGGCACCTTGGAGCGCGCCGGTTGTCACTCTCGCGGCGACGATTCTTCTTACCGTCTTCGCGGCATCCTTCCAGATCAAGGCGATCAATCCTTACATCGGCTACGGTTCCATTTGCGCAGAAGTACCTGAAGGTGACAGAGTTGTAACTCTATTCGTCAAGCGTTCGGAAAATATGAAGGTCTACTTGAACCGCGATATCGTGCGCTACGAGAAGGACGTGGACGCGTTCCTGTCTGCCGAGTCCGGCACGACCGAGCCCAGCACGCTGATAGTCACCACGAAGCGCATCTCCGAGAATCCGTCTCTACGCTCCTTCATCCGCGAGCGCGCGCGCAGCACGACGCAGGTCGGAGACTACTCAGTCATTGAATATTAAAATTGGCCGCCTCGGTGGGCGGCCAATTTCTTATCGGTTAAGCGCGTCGGCGCTGGCGATGTACTTCGCGAGCTCCTCGTCGGAGAGGTCGTAGTTGCTCATTTCGCCCGACATATAGCGGTCGTAGGAGGACATATCCACGAAACCGTGGCCGGAGAGACAGAAGAGAATGGTCTTCGCCTCGCCGGTCTCCTTGCATTTGAGCGCCTCGTGGACGGTCGCAGCGATGGCGTGACAGGATTCCGGAGCCGGTATGATGCCTTCTGTACGGGCGAAGAGCACGCCGCAGCGGAAAGTCTCGGTCTGCTCGTAGTCCTGGGCCTCCATATAGCCGTCCTTCATCAGCTGGGACATAATCACTCCGGCTCCGTGGTAGCGCAGACCGCCGGCGTGGATGGTTGCAGGCTTGAAGGTGTGGCCGAGGGTGTACATCGGCAGGAGCGGCGTGAGACCGGCCTCGTCGCCGAAGTCATACTCGAACTTTCCCTTGGTCAGCTTAGGACAGGATGCAGGCTCTGCGGCGATGAAACGGGTCTTGCGGCCTTCCAGGATGTTGTGGCGCATAAACGGATAGGCGATGCCGGAGAAATTCGAGCCGCCGCCGAAGCAGGCGATGACGATGTCAGGGTATTCGCCGGCCAGCGACATCTGCTTCTCGGCCTCCAGGCCGATAACTGTCTGGTGCAGGCAGACGTGGTTCATTACAGAGCCGAGGGTGTATTTGCAGTTCGGAGTGCTTACGGCAAGTTCAATAGCCTCGGAAATCGCGCAGCCCAGGGATCCCTGATCGTTCGGGTTGGCGGTGATGATGTCCTTTCCGGCACGGGTAGACATTGACGGTGAAGGAGTTACGGCAGCACCGAAGGTCTGCATAATGGAGCGGCGGTAAGGCTTCTGGTTGAAGCTGGCCTTGACCATATAGACGGCGCAGTCGATGCCGAATTTCTTCGCGGCATAGGAAAGGGCACCGCCCCACTGACCAGCACCGGTTTCGGTAGTGATATTGGTAACTCCCTGCTGCTTGGCATAATAGGCCTGGGCAAGGGCTGAATTCAGTTTATGCGAGCCGGCAGGAGACACGCTCTCATTCTTGAAATAGATATGGGCAGGTGTGCCGAGGGCGGCCTCAAGTTCATAGGCTCTTACGAGCGGGGTGCAGCGGTAGGCGGCATACTGCTCGCGGACAGGCTCCGGAATCGGAATCCACTCGTGTTCCTGGTCAAGTTCCTGGCGGGAACATTCTTCGCAGAAAATCGGGAAGAGGTCCTCCGGCTTCATCGGTTCGCGAGTGGCGGGATTAAGCATAGGGAGGGGCTTGTTCGGCATAACGGCCTGGATGTTATACCAAGCCTGAGGGATTTCGCTTTCAGGAAGCAAAAATTTCTTCTGTCTCATAATACTTTATAAGTTAAGTTGTTAATACTAATCTAATTTCGGAGCTCCTAAGGAGCTTGTGCTGTGCGACCCAAGGGGCCCGGGTAGTCCGCTTCCCGGTGAATAAACTATGAAGCCCTGTCGTAGCTTCTACGGCAGGGCTTCATATATACCTCTATACATACGAGCGATGACCTCCTACGACCTTCTGAGCTGTAGAGAGCGCCACCACCAATATGCATTGCTTATCATCATCTTTCGTTTCTTAAACTGAGCGCAAGTTATATAAAGAATTTTAAAAACCAAAGAATTATTTAATTTTTCTGCTACGCTGTATAAGCTGCAGTCTGTCCGTAAAAAGTGGCATTTTCACGGACAAAGTTGTGAAAGCCTGCAGTGTGTCCGTAAAAAGTGGCGTTTTCACGGACAAAGTAAACAAGGGAACCTCCCGGCTCCCTTGTTTCTTACATCTTCTTCTCATCGTGACAATGGCAGACGGAATTCATTCCGCAACCACAGCATCCCGAGCCGTTTCTGCGGCGCCGGTGAGAGAAAAACACGGCTGCGGCCACACAAAGAACGACCGCGAGCAAAACTATGACACTTACAAAATTCATTTTGTTTAGGAAAATCTTAAATAAACATTCCTGCCAGAAGGTAGGCTATCCAGGCGCAGAACCAGGCGATAAGACACTGGAACACAACCACATATATAGCCCATTTATTTCCCAGCTCTCGGCGCACTGAAGCTATCGCAGCAACACACGGAGTGTAGAGCAGGCAGAAAATCAGCAGCGGCAGGGCTGTCAGCGACGTGAGCGTCGCGGTCACGCCGAGCAGTTCCATCGTGGCGACCACGCTTTCCTTGGCGAGGAAGCCGGAAATCAGGGCCGTGACTATCCTCCAGTCCCCGAGCCCCAGCGGAGCGAAGGCCGGAGCGATAAGCCCGGCGAGCATCGCTAGCATACTCCCCTCCCCGTTCTCGACCATATTGAAATGCAGGTCGAAGGTCTGCAGGAACCAGATCACGAGCGTAGCGAGGAAAATCACCGTAAACGCGCGTGAAAGGAAGTCCTTGGTCTTGTCCCAGAGCAGATGCCCGAGGTTCCTCAGTTGCGGAAGGCGGTAGTTCGGGAGCTCCATCACGAACGGCGCGGCCTCAGCGTTGCGTTCGATCTTTTTCATCACGAGAGCCACTACGACCCCCACGAGTATTCCGATGAGATAGAGACAGATAAGCACCAGACCTCCGTGCCCCGGGAAGAATGCGCTGCTCAGGAAGGCGTAGATCGGGATCTTCGCGGAGCAGCTCATAAACGGAGTCAGAAGCACAGTCTTGCGGCGGTCGCGCGCCGACGGAAGCGTCCTGGATGCCATAATACCCGGCACGCTGCAGCCGAGACCGATGAGAAGCGGCACGATGCTGCGGCCTGAAAGGCCAATCCTGCGGAGGAGACTGTCCGTCACGAAGGCTACCCTGGCCATATATCCGCTGTCTTCAAGCAGTGACAGGAAGAAGAACAGCACTATGATTATAGGAACGAAGCTTACCACCGCTCCCACGCCTCCGAAGATGGCGTCCACGACAAGAGAACGCAGAGCCGGAGCGACCTGGGCGCGCGTGAGGGCATCGCCCACAACGGCTCCGAGCCAGGAAATACCCTTGTCCAGAAGGTCCTGGAGAGGGGCGCCGAGCACATCTATCGAAAGCCAGATGGTCAGGGCCATAACCAGGATGAATATAGGAATGGCCGTCCAGCGGCCCGTAAGCACCTTGTCAATCTTTACGCTTCGGCGGTATTCCCTGCTTTCGTTCGGTTTTCTGACCGTGCGTTCGCAGAGCCGGCGGATGAAACTGTAACGCATATCGGCCATAGCTGCGTGACGGTCCATACCGCGTTCATCTTCCATAAGACGGATATCGTCCTCGATCACTTTCTTCTCCTCGTCGGTGAGGCCGAGACGGGCGCTGACCACCTCGTCCCCCTCGATCAGACGGGAAGCCGCGAAACGCGGAGGCATATTGGACGCGCTTGCGCGGCCCTCGACGAGGTCCATTATGCTGTGGATGCAGCGGTGGACCGCGCCTCCGAAGTCATTCTTGTCGCAGAAATCCTGGCGCGCAGGGGCCTCCTGGTAGCGTGCGACGTGCACCGCGTGCTCGACGAGCTCCTCGATGCCCTCGCCCTTCGCGGCGGAAATCGCCACGACCGGGATGCCGAGCAGGCGCTCCATCTCGTTCACGCGCACCGAGCCTCCGTTGCCGCGAACCTCGTCCATCATATTCAGCGCGAGGACCATCGGAATGCCGAGCTCCATCAGCTGGACGGTGAGGTAGAGGTTACGCTCTATGTTGTTGGCATCCACCACGTTGATGATGCCCTTCGGTTTGCTGTTTATGAGAAAATCGCGCGAGACCAGCTCCTCGGAAGTGTAGGTCGAGAGCGAGTAGATGCCCGGAAGGTCAGTGACGAGCGTGTCCGGAGCGCCCTTGATGACGCCGTCCTTGCGGTCCACGGTGACGCCCGGGAAATTGCCGACGTGCTGGCTGGAGCCGGTCAGGACGTTGAAAAGAGTCGTCTTGCCGCAGTTCTGCTGTCCCGCGAGCGCGAAGGTGAGAGTCTCACCCTTCGGAAGCGGGTTCTCGTGGTCCTTGGAGTGATATTTTCCGGCCTCGCCGAGACCGGGGTGTGCGTTGTGCTCGTGCAGCGAGAGGTTGTAGCCGAAGTCGTCTGACTTCACAGCTTCGTCAGTCGGAACGACCTCAATTTCAGCGGCTTCGCTCAGACGGAGCGAGAGCGTGTAGCCGTGGACGATCACCTCGACCGGGTCGCCCATCGGAGCATATTTCAGAATTTTTACGTCCAATCCGGGGATAAGTCCCATATCCAGCAGGTGCTGTCTGAGCGCTCCGCCTGCGCCTACCGCAAAGATAGTCGCAGACTGTCCCTGTTTCAAGTCTCTAAGAGTCATCTACTTAAGTATTTTGCTGCCGTGCACTTCGTGCAATTTCGTCTGCAAAGTTAGATAACCCGCGCGCGTGCGTCAATCACCAATAATGGTGATTTTCCATCCGGCCTTGCGGCCAATGCCGGATTGGCTGCCGTACCGGCAGCTGTGGGACAAGATTGGGCGAAGCCCGCCTATCGCTTGATGGAGAATCGGAAGCCGAGGCCTCCGTCGTGCGGGCGGTAGGCGGTGATGGTGCCTTTGTGGAAGAGTACGGCGTTGCGGACGATGCTCAGGCCGAGTCCGGAGCCGCCGGAGGTCGCGCCGCGGTCCTCGCTGAGACGGTAGAAACGGGTGAAGATGCGGGAGAGTTCCTCATCGGGGACTCCTTTGCCGTTGTCTGAATAATCGAACACGCCCTCGTCTGTGTCGAACTTGACTGAAATCCTTACGCGGCAGCCGTCCCCGGCGTATTTGATGCTGTTTTCCAGGAGGTTGCGAAAAATTGCATAGATGAGATTATAGTTCGCGCGTATGTAGGCCGGTTTCAGAAGATTTTCCACAGTAATCCCGTGTTCGGCGATCTTCTCCGAAAGCTCCTCCACGACCTCCTCGAAGCTGTCCCGTATGTTCACTGGCTCGAAACGGAACTGGTCAGGAGCCTCTTCGATCTTGGTAATCAGAGAGATATCATTTATCATTTCGGTGAGGCGGAGAGACTGCAGGTAAGAGCGCTCGATGAAGAACCGGCGTTTTTCCTCGGGAAGGTCCGGGTTGTTGACGAGAGTCTCAAGATAGCCCCTGATACTGCTCACGGGAGTCTTGAGTTCGTGGGATATGTTGCCTGTGAGGTCGTGCTTGAGTTTGCGTGCATCCTCTTCCGCACGGGTGCGGGCTCTGTCGCGGGTATAATCTATGATTATCCAGAGCAGAAAGGCGGCAAACAGAGCTATCTCAATGATCATCAATTTCATAACTGCTGTCCATATAATATCCGAATCCTGTACGGTTCTTCACCAGATTGTGATGGCGGCCGAGTTTCTGACGGATGCGGGCGATGTGCACATCTACAGTCCTGTCGAGGACATAGGGAGAGTCTTTCCAGAGTTCGCCGATGAGGGCGGCGCGGGAGAAATATCTGCCCGGATACTTGGCCAGAAGGGCCAGGAGGTCGAATTCCTTGCGGGACAGCTGAAGTTCGCTGCCTTCCAGAGTGACCTTTCCTGTGGACGAATCCATCCGGAGCGGTCCGACGCCGAGGGTTTCGGGAGCTTTCTGCCGACGGCTCTGGCTGCGCTTCAGGATGGCCTTGACACGGGCTAGAACCTCGTTCACGGAGAACGGTTTGGAGATGTAATCATCTCCTCCTGCAGAGAAGCCTGTGAGCACGTCGTTTTCAGTGGTTCGCGCGGTCAGGAACACGATCGGGACCTCGCTGCCGATTTCAGTTCGGATCTTGCGGGCCATCTGGTAGCCGCTCAGCCCCGGGAGCATCACATCCAGAAGGATGAGCTCGGTGTCGGAGGTGAAAATCTCCAGACCTTCCTCTGCCGAAGCGGCGGTGAGGACCTCGTAGCCGGCATTTTCCAGATTGAACCCCAGTATTTCGCGGATGTCGGCGTCATCCTCCACTATCAGAATCCTGTGCATAGGCTTTATGATTTATCAGCCTACAAAATTAATATTCATTGCTCAAAGTCGCAAGCGGAGGGCGAAGATGGCGAATACCGAAAAGAATCATTATCTTTGTGGGATTGAAATTGGAATTATGGCAGAATCGAACTTCATAGACTACGTCCGCATCTACTGCGCTTCCGGACACGGAGGAGCGGGTTCCACTCATTTATACAGAGCGAAATACGTTCCGAAGGGCGGACCTGACGGCGGCGACGGAGGCCGCGGAGGCCACATCATCCTCAAGGCTAACTCCCAGTTCTGGACCCTCATCCACCTCAAATACCGCAAGAATGTGAAGGCTGAGGACGGAGGCAAGGGCGAAGGCGGAAACCGTCACGGAAAGAACGGAGCGGACATCACCCTCGAAGTGCCGCTCGGAACCGTAGTCAAGGATGCCGAGACCGGCGAAGTCATAATGGAGCTCGTCGAGGACGGAGAGGAGAAAATCCTCTGTCCGGGAGGCCGCGGAGGCCTGGGCAACAGCAACTTCAAGTCCCCTACGATGCAGACCCCGCGCTTCGCCCAGCCCGGCGGGGAGGGAGTCGAGGGATGCTTTATACTCGAGCTCAAACTGCTTGCAGATGTGGGACTTGTAGGATTCCCTAACGCCGGAAAATCCACTCTGCTCTCCACCATCACTTCCGCCAAGCCGAAGATTGCAAACTACGCCTTCACCACTCTCGAGCCGAACCTCGGCATCGTGAAATATTATGATGACCGCTCGTTCGTGATGGCCGACATCCCGGGCATCATCGAAGGCGCCCACGAAGGCAGGGGCATCGGAATCCGATTCCTTCGCCACATCGAGCGCAACTCTGTCCTTCTCTTTATGGTATCCGCTGAGGAAGAGGACATTACGAAAGCATACGAGACCCTTCTGAACGAGCTCCGCGAGTACAATCCAGAGCTTCTCGTGAAGGACCGCGTGCTGGCAGTGACCAAATGCGACCTGATCGACTCCAAACAGGAAAAGAAGATACAGAAGCAGCTCCCTGAGGGCATCCCTGCCGTGCTCATTTCCTCGCTCAGCCAGAAAGGCCTCAGGGAACTCAAGGAAATGCTCTGGACAGCCCTGCACAAATGATAGACGCCCTGCATAGTTTCGACCAGCATATCACACTCGCCATCAACCAGTTCCATAGCGAGTGGTGGGATGCGTTCTGGCAGTTTATGTCCGATATCCAGGTATGGTTTCCGCTCTATCTTATCGTCATCATTATGCTCTTCGTCCACCTCGGGTGGAAGAAAGCGCTCATCGTGACGCTCTCGCTCGCTCTGACCATCGTCGTCACCGACCAGGTCGCGAATCTCATCAAGGACGGCGTCTCCCGCCTGCGTCCGTGCTACGACTACAATATGCTCAGCGGCGGACTCCACATTCTCGAGAAACGCTCCGGCTACTACGGTTTCTTTTCCGGCCATTCGGCCAATGCCTTCGGCTTTGCCGCGGCCTCTCTGATCGGCCTGCGCAATGACCGCCGCCAGCGTTTCGCCGGCTACGGCGTTATGATCTACATCTGGGCCACGCTCATAGCCCTCAGCCGGGTATTCGTAGGCAAGCACTACTTCGGCGACATACTTGTCGGCGCGCTCATCGGCACCGCCCTCGGAGTGATCTTCGCGCTAGTTGCCAGATACCTCGTAAACAGGATACAGCCCAGTCCGTCGATATAAGCCAATATTGTAACGGATTTTTAACAAAAATTTAATATCTTTGCAACCCGCGGCCACGTCGGTCGTGAAAGTTACGTCAAAGCAAGTATTAAATTTATGAATTTCGGATTACTGGAAATTCTTACCCTCATCGGATCAGTCGGAATGTTCCTCTATGGAATGAAACTGATGAGCGAGGGTCTTCAGAAAGCGGCGGGCAGCAAGTTGAGAAACATCCTCAACTTAATGACCAACAACAAGTTCATCGGTGCCCTTACGGGCGTCTTCGTCACAGCTCTCGTACAGTCCTCATCGGCGACCACGACTATGATCGTGTCCTTCGTGAACGCGGGACTAATCTCCCTGCAGCAGTCGATGGCGGTCATCTTCGGAGCGAACGTCGGCACCACATTCACGGCGTGGATCATCTCGATTTTCGGATTCAAAGTCAACATAGCGGCATTCGCGGTACCTCTCATCGGTATCGGAGTGCCGCTTCTGTTTATGAGCAAGAACTCCTACAAGAACTGGGGTGAATTTCTCATCGGCTTCGCGCTGCTCTTCCTCGGACTTGACTATCTGAACAATTCCGTTCCGGACCTCAACAACAACCCGGCAATCCTCGAAACCCTTCACGGCTGCGCGGATATGGGATATGGTTCTGTACTGATTTTCTTCATCGTGGGACTTGTGCTCACCGCCATCGTACAGGCTTCCAGCGCCACTTTTGCCATCGCCCTGGTGATGTGCAGCAAGGGCTGGATTCATTTCGACCTCGCGGCCGCCCTTGTTCTGGGAGGTAATATCGGAACCTGCGTCACTCCGCTCCTTGCCTCCATTTCCGGAAATGCAAACGCCAAGAGAGCCGCCTGCGGCCACCTGCTTTTCAATGTATTCGGTTCGGTATGGTGCCTCGCGCTGTACTATCCTTATATGAAGTTCATCTCCTGGCTCACATCCCTGTGCGTGGGAGACCCTAACGCCCTGTACCAGTTCTCGATCGCATCCGACCAGAGTCTGGTTACGGCATTGGTCGACAACAAACTGGACCTCAGCGACCCTCAGAACGCGGCGCTTGCCTCCAACTTCTCGAATATGCAGTACCACGTTTCCTTCGGTCTGTCGATGTTCCATACGGTCTTCAATGTCATAAACATCTCCATAATGATCTGGTTCACCAAGGTTTACGTGAAGGTCGTAACGAAGATGATTCCTGAACGCAAGTCCCGCTCCGGTGAAGCCAAGGAGGAAAAGACTCATCTGGAGTTCATCTCACGCGGTCTGATGTCCACTTCCGAGCTTTCCATCCTTCAGGCGCACAAGGAGATAGTCGTTATGGGCGAACGCACCCACCGTATGCACGATATGGCTCTGCAGATGTACCGCGAAAAGGACGAGATGAAGTTCGCGGAACTCTTCGCCCGCGTGGAGAAATATGAGGACATCAGCGACAATATGGAGGCGGAAATCGCCTCTTACCTGAGCCGAGTCGCAGACGGCAAGCTGAGTGACGAATCCAAACGTCAGATTCAGTCCAAACTGAGGGAAATCTCTGAAATCGAGAGCATTGCGGACAGCTACTACAATATCGCCCGCATCCTCAAGCGCCGCAACGAGAACCGCATCGAGTTCAACGAAACCCTCGAGGGCAACATTATGAGGATGATGTCCACCGTCGACAAGGCGTTCAGCCAGATGCTTTCAGTTCTGACGGCCAATGACGGAACGCGCTCGGATCTGGAGGAGACCCTCAATATCGAGATGGTCATCAACAGCCTGCGTGACGAACTGAAGAGCTCGAACATCATCGACCTCAACGAGGGCAAGTATCCTTACTCGATCGGCACAGTCTATATGGACATCATCGGCGAGTGCGAGAAGATCGGCGACTACATCGTGAACGTGGTCGAGGCCGTCGTGAACATCAAGGTCGGCAAACCTATCGTGGATATCGACCTCGTTTAATTAAAGAAACATATACGAATTAAAAAAAGCAGTAGGTTTCTACTGCTTTTTTTAATTCTATGACACCAGGCTCTAGAGCTCCGGAACGACCTTCTCCATCTGGATGCCGCGGGAGCCTTTCACGAGGATCACGGAATCTGTCAAAGGAGCAGGAGAAAGCGCGGAGGCAAGCTCGGAAGAGGTTGCGTACCAGCCTTTTACATTGGCCGGAAGGCCGACTGAATCCAGAGCTTTGCGGAACTCCCCGCCTACGAGGAAGGCCTCGAAGCCCGAATCCGCGATGCGGCGCACGACGGCCGAGTGCTCCTTCAGGGAGTCGTCCCCGAGCTCGCGCATATCGCCGAGCAGCGCCACGCGGCGGCCCGAGCGGAAGTTCGACAGATTGTCGAGAGCCGCGGCCATACTCGACGGATTCGCATTGTACGCGTCCAGAATCAGCAGATTCCCGCGCGGACTGCGCTGCATCTGCGAGCGGTTGTTCGCCGGAGCATAACTCTCGAGAGCCTCTGCGGCATCTTCAAAAGGCACTCCGAATTGGCGGCCGACGCACAGCGCGGCCAATGCGTTATTGAGATTGTACGCGCCGCTAAGCTGCGTGCGGATGATGCGTTCTCCGATGCGGAAGCGCAGAAGCGGCTCGCTGTCAGTCGGTTGCAGAAGCTCCACGCCATCGTGCCGCGCTCCGTAGAGTATCGCCGGAAGGTCCTTGCGGGCGGCTGCCATAGAGCAGAGCACCTCGTCGTCGGCGTTCAGGAAAATGCTCCCGCCGTGCGCGCTCACATAGTCATAGAGCTGTCCCTTAGCGCGTTGCACGCCTTCGAACGAGCCGAAGCCCAGAAGGTGCGCCTTGCCCACGTTCGTGATCAGGCCGAAGTCCGGCTCGCAGACTTTCACAAGCTTCGAAATGTCGTCAGGATGATTCGCACCCATCTCAATCACAGCGATTTGCGTGCCTTTGCGAAGCTTCAGCAGAGAGAGCGGAACGCCGATGTCATTGTTCAGATTACCCTCGGTCGCGACGGTCTTCAGAGTCGTCGAGAGCACGCGGCGGATGAGCTCCTTGGTCGTCGTCTTGCCGTTCGTGCCGGTCAGACCGAGCACCGTAATGCGCTTGCCGTCAGCACCTTCGCAATGGTTGCGATGCCAGTTCGCGAGACTCTGCAGCGCGACGAAACTGTCCTCGACCGCAATCACCCTCGCATCGCCCGAGCGCGCAGCTTCGCTGTCCCGATTCACGACCGCGCAGGCCGCTCCCGCGTCCAATGCCTTCAGAGCATAGGCGTTTCCGTCGAAATTTTCGCCCTTCAGGGCAATGAACATTTCTCCGCCCTCAAGGGTGCGGGTATCTGTACTTACACGGCCGCCACACTGAAGATAACGGCCGTACAATTCTTCCATATTCATAATGTGCTATTTTACTCCAGTGCTTCCGAAGCCGCCCTCGCCCCTTTCTGACTCGGCAAGTTCCTCAGCCTCAACCCATTCCACCTGCTCGTGACGGGCGAACACCATCTGTGCGATTCTCTCGCCCGGCTCCACGACGAAGGGATCGTTGGAAAGATTCACGAGAATCACCCCCACCTCTCCGCGGTAGTCTGCATCGATGGTGCCGGGAGCATTAAGAACCGTGATGCCCTTTTTAGCAGCCAGACCGCTGCGCGGACGCACCTGTGCTTCATAGCCTTCCGGAATCTCGAGATAGAGGCCCGTCGGAATTATGGCTCTTTCCAGGGGCTTCAGAATGAAGCGCTCAGGGATTGCGGCCTGCAGGTCCACGCCTGCGGAAAAAGCTGTCGCATAATGCGGAAGCGGGAAGCCCGACTTATTTAAAATCTTGACTTTCATATACTTGCTATTTAGGAGCCATCTTATAGAGGAAGGCCGTGATGATTACGAATATGACATTCGGCAGCCATAGCGCTATGCCAGGCGGCAGCAGGTCGGTATAGACGAACATCTGGCTGAAACGCAGGAACAGGATGTAGGAGAAAGCCAGGGCAATGCCTATGGCGATATTCCAGCCCGTTCCTCCCCTCTTCTTGCGGGACGAGAGAGAAACTCCCATCACCGTCAGAATGAAGGCCGAGAACGGCAGGGCCATTCGGGTATGCTTCTCTATGAGGGAATACTTCACCGAGGCGTCTCCCCTCAGTTTCTGCGTACGTATCAGTTCATTGAGATCCCCTATAGTGAGGGTCTCCACCGTAGCTTTGTTGCGGTAGAAATCATCGATGGTCAGAGCTATTACCGTATCCTTCTCGGCTCCGCTTATCACCTTGTCTCCCAGACCTTCAGCGTAATTTCTGGTGAAATATTTCTTGAGTTTCCAGGAAGCGGTGGTGCTGTCCCAGACCGCGCTCTCGGCAGAAGTCTTGCTTACCACGCGGTTACCTTCCACCTGCTCCAGCGTGAAGCGATAGGCAGTGTTGCTCCAGGAACTGAAGCTCTCCACGAACACGAAGGTGCCCGGAGCGATCTGATAGTGGACATTGCGGACATTGGTGGACCGCTGCTTGATGTATTTTCCCTCGAAACCGAGCCTGTGCACGTTCGCACGGGGGATTACATAGAGGCCCATACCCATCGACATCGCGGCGATGAGCGCGGCGGCGACCATATACGGTACCATCATCCTGTGATAGCTCACTCCGCTCGAGAGGATGGCGATGATCTCGGAGTTCGCGGCGAGACGCGAAGTGAAGAAAATCACCGAAATGAACACGAACAGAGGGCTGAACATATTCACGAACTGCGGTATGAAGTTCAGATAATATTCGAATATGATCTCCTTCAGCGGAGCCTGATGGGAGATGAAGTTGTCGATCTTCTCGCTGATGTCGAAGATGATGACGATTCCGATGATCAGGATAAGCGCGATGACGAAGGTCAGGATGAACCTCTTGAATATGTACCAGTCCAGTTTCTTGATTCTCAGTTCCATACGCGTGCTAGAGTCTGCTGGTGAGTTTCTTGACCGCCTCGTTCTTCCAGGAGAGGAAGTCACCCGCCTGGATATGGAGCCTTGCCTGACGCACGAGGTCGAGGTAGAAGGCGAGGTTGTGTTCGCTCGCGATCATCCCCGCGAACATCTCGCCCGCGATGAAAAGATGCCTTAGGTAAGCCTTCGAGTAATAGTGGTCCACGAACGAGGTTCCCGCAGGGTCAAGCTCCGAGAAATCGTCCGCCCACTTCGCGTTTCGCATATTCATTATGCCGTTCCAGGTGAAGAGCATACCATTGCGCGCATTGCGCGTAGGCATAACGCAGTCGAACATATCCACACCGCGTGCGATGCCCTCCAGGATATTGGCCGGAGTGCCGACTCCCATAAGATAGCGCGGGCGGTCCGAAGGCAGCA